>NZ_CP152039.1:0-65000 GCF_038630745.1 Streptococcus sp. FSL K6-1323
ATGACCGAAAAAGAGCATTTTTTTTGGAATAAGCTCTTAGAGCTGGCCAAAGAGGAACTAACACAAGCCACTTTTGATTATTATGTCCTAGATACCAAGCTCATCAAAGTTCAAGATAACGTTGCTACAATTCTGCTTGAAGAAGTCAAAAAGCTATTCTGGGAAAAGAATATGCAATCTTTCATTTTGATGGCTGGTTTTGAAGCCTATAATAGTGAAATCAAAGTTGAGTACGTCTTTGACGAAGCACTCTTAAACGAGGCAAATTCAACTGTAACAAACAATGACTTTGGCAATAAAAAGGAACAGCAAACACCTGCTCTTCCTACATTGGACTCTGACTTAAATAGTAAGTACACCTTTGATAATTTTATTCAGGGGGATGAAAACCGTTGGTCAGTTGCTGCATCTTTAGCTGTAGCTGATTCACCAGGAGCTACGTATAACCCTCTATTTATTTATGGAGGACCTGGTCTCGGAAAAACTCACTTACTCAATGCCATTGGTAACAAGGTCTTACATGATAATCCTCAAGCACGTATCAAATACATTACTGCAGAGAATTTCATTAATGAATTTGTTGTCCATATCCGTTTAGATAAAATGGATGAACTAAAACTAAAATACCGTCATCTGGACGTTCTCTTAATTGATGATATTCAATCATTGGCTAAAAAATCAACGCAAGCCACTCAAGAGGAATTTTTCAATACTTTCAATGTCCTTCACAATAATAATAAACAAATTGTCCTGACCAGCGACCGTAATCCAGATCAATTGAACGAGATGGAAGAGCGTCTTGTCACGCGCTTTAAATGGGGGTTAACCGTCAACATCACACCACCTGACTTTGAAACGCGAGTGGCCATTCTTACTAATAAGATTATGGACTATGATTATCATTTTCCTCCTGAAACAATTGAGTATTTAGCTGGCCAATTTGATTCAAATGTCCGTGACTTAGAAGGGGCCTTAAAAGATATTAGCTTAGTTGCCAATGTTCGCCAGTTAGATACTATCACAGTTGAGGTAGCTGCTGAAGCCATTCGCGCACGTAAAATGGATAGTCCTAAGTTAACTCTTATTCCGATTGAGGATATCCAAACTGAAGTAGGAAAATTTTATAATGTCACAGTAAAAGAGATTAAGGCAACTAAACGAACACAAAATATTGTCTTGGCACGTCAGGTAGCCATGTATCTTGCGCGTGAAATGACTGATAACTCCCTTCCAAAAATTGGAAAAGAATTTGGAGGAAGAGACCACTCAACTGTCTTACATGCATACAATAAAATCAAAAATATGATTGCTCAAGATGACAGTTTACGCATTGAAATTGATACCATCAAAAACAAGATAAAATAATACTTGTGGATAACTATTAAAAATTATACAAACTTTTCCACAGGCTGTGCACAAGTTTAAAGCCTTGATAAAACTATGTTTTGTACACTTATGCACAGTGTCCACAAGACCTACTACTACTACTAAAATAATACTAATAAAATAAAGGAGCATCATGATTCAATTTGCGATTAATAAAGCTTATTTCTTACAAGCACTTCATACAACTCGCCGTGCTATTTCTTCTAAAAATGCTATCCCAATTCTATCAACGATTAAAATCGAAGTTACCAGTGACGGTATCTATTTGACAGGATCAAATGGGCAAATCTCAATTGAAAATAGTATCTCAGTTTCAGAAGAAAATGCAGGCCTCTTAATTACACAGCCAGGTAGTATCCTTTTGGAAGCAAACTTTTTCATTAATGTTGTCTCAAGCTTGCCTGATGTTACCCTTACTTTTGAAGAAATTGAACAATACCAAGTTTTACTGAAAAGTGGTAAATCAGAAATTACCTTGAAAGGGAAAGATGTTGAACAATATCCCCGTATTCAGGAAGTTGATAGCTTGACGCCATTACTCATGGACACAAAAGTGTTAAAATCTATCATTGCTGAAACTTCATTCGCAGCAAGCACCCAAGAAAGTCGTCCAATTTTAACCGGTGTTCACTTCGTTCTTTCAAATCATAAAGATCTCAAAGCTGTAGCAACTGACTCTCACCGTATGAGCCAACGCCAACTTGTTTTGGAGCATTCTGCAGATAACTTTGATGTTGTAATCCCAAGTCGCTCACTTAAAGAATTATCGGCAGTCTTTAGCGATGATATTGAAAACATAGAGGTTTTCTTCTCAGCAAATCAAATTCTATTCCGTAGTGAAACAATTTCTTTCTATACACGTCTACTTGAAGGAAATTATCCAGACACGAATCGTCTCTTGTCTGATTCATTTGAAACAGAAGTTGTTTTCGAGACAGCTAGCCTTCGTTCTGCTATGGAACGTTCATATTTGATTTCTAATGCTAGTCAAAGTGGTACCGTCAAACTCGAAATCATCAATGGCAGTGTCAGTGCCCATGTTAATTCACCAGAAGTCGGAAAGGTGAATGAGGATATTGATGTGCAAGATGTTTCTGGTAGTGATCTGGTCATTAGTTTCAACCCAACCTACCTAATAGATGCTTTGAAAGCTCTTAAGAGTGAGACTGTCCGTGTACGTTTCATTTCACCAGTGCGTCCATTTACTTTGACGCCAGCAGATGACAGTGAGAATTTTATTCAATTGATTACACCTGTAAGAACAAACTAAAATCGAAAAAGTTATCCACAGTGGATAACTTTTTTACTAGAGAGGAAGTCTATGTACCAAATTGGAAGTTTAGTTGAAATGAAAAAACCACATGCTTGTACCATCAAAGCAACAGGAAAAAAAGCTAATGAATGGGAAGTGACCCGTCTTGGAGCTGACATTAAGATTCGTTGTACGAATTGTGATCATGTGGTTATGATGAGTCGTCATGATTTCGAAAAGAAACTTAAGAAGGTTTTATAACAGACATTGGGGAGTCTATATAATGAGGTTCTTGTGTTAAGAAAATTAGTTTACTAGCAATATAAAAACTTTCTAGAGTCCCTAATTATCTTCTTTATAGCATTCTTTGCCTTGCTTTCCTTTTTATGATTCTCAAAGGGAAGTTGCCTATTTTTAACAATTTTTGTGTTATAATTAACTGAATTACTTTTTTATGGAGAAATAAATTAATGGCTTTAACAGCAGGTATCGTTGGTTTGCCAAACGTTGGTAAATCAACTCTTTTCAATGCAATTACAAAAGCGGGTGCGGAAGCTGCTAACTATCCTTTCGCGACAATTGATCCAAACGTCGGAATGGTTGAGGTACCAGATGAGCGTTTGACGAAACTGACTGAACTTATTACCCCTAAAAAGACAGTTCCAACCACATTTGAGTTCACAGATATTGCGGGTATCGTAAAAGGAGCATCAAAGGGTGAAGGTCTTGGAAATAAGTTCTTAGCGAACATTCGTGAAGTAGATGCGATTGTCCATGTGGTTCGTGCTTTCGATGATGAAAATGTTATGCGTGAACAAGGGCGTGAGGATGCCTTTGTAGATCCGATGGCTGATATTGATACAATCAACCTAGAATTGATTTTGGCTGACCTTGAATCAATTAACAAACGTTATGCGCGTGTCGAAAAAATTGCTCGTACACAAAAAGATAAAGATTCTGTGGCAGAGTTTAATATTCTTCAAAAGATTAAACCTGTTCTAGAAGATGGTAAGTCTGCACGTACGATTGATTTTACTGAGGAAGAGCAAAAAATTGTTAAGGGACTCTTCCTCTTGACAACAAAACCAGTACTTTATGTGGCTAACGTTGATGAAGACCAAGTCGCAAATCCTGATGATATTGATTATGTCAAACAAATTCGTGAGTTTGCAGCGACTGAAAATGCAGAAGTAGTTGTTATCTCGGCACGTGTTGAAGAAGAAATTTCTGAATTGGATGATGAAGACAAAGAAATGTTCTTGGAAGACCTTGGTTTGACAGAATCAGGAGTTGATAAACTGACACGCGCAGCCTATCACTTGCTTGGTCTTGGAACTTACTTTACTGCTGGTGAGAAAGAAGTACGTGCTTGGACCTTTAAACGAGGCATCAAGGCTCCACAGGCAGCTGGAATTATCCACTCTGACTTCGAGAAAGGCTTTATCCGTGCTGTAACCATGTCTTACGATGATCTTATTAAATATGGTTCTGAGAAAGCTGTTAAGGAAGCTGGTCGCCTTCGTGAAGAAGGAAAAGAATATGTTGTTCAAGATGGCGACATCATGGAATTCCGTTTCAACGTTTAGAAAATAAAAAATAGTGCACAAGGCTGAAAAGTATTTTTCAGTCCTTTTGCTGTTTATCAAAGAGGAGAAATAATGACAAAATTAGTAGTTGGCTTGGGAAATCCTGGTTCAAAATACCATGAGACACGTCACAATGTTGGTTTTATGGCCATTGACCTAATGGCTAAGGAACTAGGATTAACTTTTTCTGAAGAAAAGACCTTTAAGGCTGAAGTGGCTTCGACCTTTTTAAACGATGAAAAGGTTTATTTTGTGAAACCAACGACCTTTATGAATCTATCTGGTCTAGCTGTTAGAGCATTGCTAGCTTATTACAATATTCCCATGGAGGATTTTATCGTTATTTACGATGACTTAGATATGGAAGTTGGGAAATTGCGCTTTCGTCAAAAAGGTTCAGCAGGTGGTCATAATGGGATTAAATCTATCATTGCTGAAACTGGCACTCAAGAATTTGACCGTATAAAAATTGGTATTGGCCGCCCACAGAAAGGAATGACGGTCGTTAATCATGTCCTTGGAAAATTTAGTGAAGATGATTATGCCACAATTTTACTGACTTTAGACAAGGTAGAGACGGCCCTCAATCATTACCTTAAAACCAATGATTTCGAAGACACTATGAGGCGTTATAATGGCTAATACCCTATTAGATCTTTTTGAGAAGAATCCTCAATTGCTTGAGTGGAGTGATAAAGTAACTTTATTGAGTAGACAGTTGGTTATGGGATTTTCTGGTTCCAGCAAGGCAGTTGTCATGGCATCTGCCCTTTCTGAGCAGGTTCCTAAGATTCTAATCGTTACTTCAACACAAAATGAAGCTGAGCAACTAACAGGAGATTTGTCAGCTATCTTAGGAGAGGATAAGGTTTATTCTTTTTTTGCAGATGATGTAGTAGCTGCAGAGTTTATCTTCGCTTCTCCAGAAAAGACCCATTCTCGTCTCGAAAGTCTTAATTTTTTAATAGATAAAGAGTCAAGTGGAATCTTGGTTACGAGTTTAGTTGGTACTAAGTTACATTTGCCTAATCCTGAGGTTTATAAAGACTCTCGCATTGACTTAACACTAGGGGAGGAACATGATTTAGAGGCTCTCAGTAAGCATCTGACTCATATTGGATACCAAAGAGTAGAGCAGGTTCTCTCCCCTGGTGAGTTCAGTCGTAGGGGCGATATTTTAGATATTTATGAACTGACTGCAGAACTCCCCTACCGTTTAGAATTTTTTGGAGATGAGATTGATGGTATTCGTCAGTTTGATAGCGATAGTCAGAAATCTTTAGACAATTTAGAGCATATTATCGTATCTCCGGCAGATGATATTATCTTAACAAGAGAAGATTACCAACGTGCTGAGAAGGCCCTAGAAAGTGCGGTCTCAAAGGCAGAAGGTCCTCATAAGGCTTACCTTGAGGAGGTCCTGTCGGTTACGATTGATGGTTACCGTCATAAAGATTTACGTAAGTTTTTGTCTCTTTTTTATGATAAAGCTTACACCTTATTTGACTACCTTCCAAAGGGAACTCCTGTATTCATTGATGATTTTCAAAAGATAGTGGACCGCCATGGACGTCTTGAGTTGGAAGTGGCTAATCTTTTAACTGAGGATCTTCATCAGGGCAAGTCTCTGAGTCATCTAAATTACTTAGTGGATTCATTTAAGACTTTACGTAACTATCAGCCAGCTAGTTTCTTTTCGAATTTTCATAAGGGATTGGGAAATCTTAAATTTGATAAGTTGTATCAATTCACGCAATACCCTATGCAGGAGTTCTTTAACCAGTTTCCACTTCTAGTTGATGAAATACATCGCTATACCAAGAATAAGGCCACAGTTATTTTACAAGTGGGGTCTGAGAAGCAGCTCAAATCTTTGAAGGAAACCTTGGAAGAATATGATTTAGATTTACCCCTTAGTAGTTTTGGAGATTTGATACCTCATAAGCCTCAGTTAGTCTTAGGAAACTTATCCAATGGTTTTTACTTTGCGGATGAAAAGCTTGTTCTTGTCACTGAACGTGAGATTTTTCATAAAAAAGTAAAACGTCGTGCGCGTGCCAGTCACGTTTCCAATGCAGAGCGTCTCAAAGATTACAATGAACTTGAAAAAGGTGATTATGTTGTACACCAGACTCATGGTATCGGTCAATTTAAAGGTATTGAGACTATTGAGATTAAAGGGGTGCATCGTGACTACTTGACCATCCAATATCAGGATGCTGCAACAATTTCTCTACCTGTTGAGCAGATTGAGAGTCTCTCTAAGTATGTATCAGCGGACGGAAAAGAACCTAAAATTAATAAACTCAATGATGGGCGTTTCCAAAAGACTAAACAAAAAGTAAGCAAGCAAGTAGAGGATATTGCCGATGATCTCTTAAAACTTTATGCTGAGCGTAGTCAACTTAAAGGTTTTGCTTTTTCACCAGATGATGATAACCAAAGGGATTTCGAAGATGATTTTGCCTATGCTGAGACAGAGGATCAATTGCGTTCTATCAAGGAAATTAAGGCAGACATGGAGTCAGACAAACCCATGGATCGTCTCTTGGTAGGTGATGTTGGTTTTGGTAAGACAGAGGTAGCTATGCGTGCTGCCTTCAAGGCGGTCAATGATGGAAAGCAAGTTGCTATCCTAGTTCCTACAACAGTTCTTGCCCATCAGCACTATTTGAATTTTAAAGAACGTTTTGAAAATCATGCCGTTGAAGTAGATGAACTCAGTCGTTTTAGAAGTAAAAAAGAGCAAAATGAGACTATTGAAAATCTAGCTAAAGGGCGTATTGATATTATTATCGGTACCCACCGCCTGCTGTCCAAAGATGTTAAGTTTTCTGATTTAGGCTTGCTAGTAATTGATGAAGAACAACGTTTTGGCGTGAAGCATAAAGAGAAACTTAAGGAGTTGAAAGCTAAGGTTGATGTCCTTACCCTAACTGCGACACCTATTCCTCGTACGCTTCATATGTCTATGTTAGGTATTCGTGATTTGTCGATTATTGAGACAGCACCTACCAACCGTTATCCAGTTCAAACTTACGTTATGGAAACCAAACCTGGTCTTATTCGAGAAGCGATATTAAGAGAGATGGACCGAGGCGGCCAGATTTTTTATGTTTATAATCGTGTTGAAACCATTGATCAAAAAGTTTCTGAACTACATGAGCTGGTCCCTGAAGCAAGTATCGGATTTGTTCATGGTCAGATGAGTGAGGTTATGTTGGAGAATACCCTCTTGGATTTCTTGAATGGTGATTACGATGTTTTGGTAGCAACGACTATTATCGAGACAGGGATTGATATCTCCAACGTTAATACTCTCTTTATTGAGAATGCAGATCATATGGGCTTATCTACTCTTTATCAGTTGAGAGGTCGTGTGGGGCGTAGTAATCGAATTGCTTATGCCTATCTCATGTATCGTCCTGATAAAGTGTTGACGGAAGTCTCTGAGAAGAGATTGGATGCTATTAAGGGCTTTACAGAACTGGGATCAGGTTTCAAAATTGCCATGCGTGATTTATCAATTCGTGGTTCCGGGAACATTCTTGGTGCTTCTCAAAGTGGATTCATCGACTCAGTCGGGTTTGAAATGTACTCACAACTCTTGGAAGAGGCTATCAATAAACGTCAAGGTAAAACTCAAGTTCGACGTAAAGGAAATGCAGAGTTCAATCTTCAGATTGATGCTTACCTCCCTTCTGACTATATTTCTGACGAGCGCCAAAAAATTGAAATTTATAAGCGTATTCGAGAAATTGAGAATCAGAAAGACTATCAAGACCTTCAAGATGAGCTTATTGACCGCTTTGGAGAATATCCAGACCAAGTTGCCTATCTCATTGAGATTGGTCTGGTTAAGGCCTATTTGGATGCTGCCTTTGCAGAATTAGTCGAGCGTAAGAACGATACTATTATTGTTCGTTTCGAAAAAGCCTCTCTTAAATTCTTCTTGACTCAAGACTATTTCGAAGCTATCTCTAAAACGCATTTAAAAGCAAAAATCAGTGATAATCAGGGGAAAGTAGAGATTACTTTTGATGTTCGTAACAAGAAAGACTATGAGATTCTTGAAGAATTAAAGATTTTTGGACAGACATTTATGGAAATCAAAGAACGTAAAGAAAAAAAAGAAGCTTAAGGAAAGTTTAAGTAAGTTTCTCTATACTATAAAACATCCTAAAACTTTTCTTTTTCATAAATCTCCTGAGAGGGTCGACTAGTGTCGATCCTCTTATTTTTGTACTTGAAAAGGCTTTAGTCCCCTATTTTCTCAAAAAAATGCTATCATAGAAGAGATATCCTAACGAAAAGGAAACAGTAACATTGAGATTAGACAAATATTTAAAAGTATCACGAATTATCAAACGCCGTCCAGTTGCTAAAGAAGTAGCTGATAAAGGACGTATAAAAGTAAATGGAGTACTCGCTAAGTCATCTACAGATTTAAAAATTGGTGACCAAGTGGAAGTTCGTTTTGGAAATAAACTTCTAACTGTCCGTGTTTTAGAAATGAAAGACAGTACTAAAAAAGAAGATGCGGCAAAAATGTACGAGATTATAAGTGAAACAAGGATTGAAGCAGATGAGCAAGAAGCCTAATATTGTACAGCTTACGAACGATTACATTGATAATGCCAATCAAGAGCAACGATTAGAGCGTGCCGAACACGAACAAAGGAATCGCTTTATGGGGTGGATTCTCTTTGTGGTTGTCTTACTCTTTATCTTGCCAACCTATAATCTGGTTGAGACCTATATGAATATCAAACAGCAAGAGAAGGAAGTCTTGTCGCTTCAGAAAGACTATGATAAATTGTCGGATCAGACAAAGGAACGAAAGGATTTGGCTAAGAAACTTAAGGATGATGCTTTCGCCGAGAAATATGCGCGTGCTAAGTACTATTATTCACGTGAAGGAGAGTCAATCTATCCTGTACCAAGCTTATTACCCTAATGAAAGATTTACTAAAAACTGTAGAAACTTTTTTAACCTATTCAGAAGCCAAGTTAGAGGAACTATCAGAAAAAAATCAGCAACTTAAAACGGAATTACCGAGGAAAGAGGAGGTGAAGAAGCAAGCATGAAAAAGCTCTTAATAGCTGCAACTGTTGTGCTTGTATCTTCTAGCCCCCTGGTCCTACTTCCTATGGAGAAGGAGCTAACTCTGACCCCAAAACAGGTCCAAAAATTGACTCAAAATACTACAGCTAGCTTGACTCAATTTAAACAGATTCCTAAAAACCCAAGAACGATAACAACTATCCTAACTTATAAGAACAAGGATTTAACAGAATTTAAAACCAGTATCCAAGCGGATACCAAACTATCGATTTCTGCTATTTTTTGGAATGCTAAAGGTGAGCCTGTTTTCCAACTTCAAGATGGTGATTATGTAGCCGCTAGTCAGAAATCAATTGTAGACGACAGTATCTATAATCAAAAAACAGTAGATATGACCTTCTGGACTAAAGATGGTTTAACGGTATACAAAGAACCTTACGTTTTAGGAACTGAAAAAGCTGACTCCAAACTCGCTAGTTTTAAACCCATTAAGGTTAGCCAAGCAGCTCAGACGCATGCAGGGACCTACTATTTGGTAGACGGAGAGGGTTGGATTAATGCCTCTGATTTGTCAAGGATTGACAATCGCATCGAGGCTGTTCAAAAAGTCCTTGATGAGAAGTATAACAATCAAGAGCGCATCTCAGTTTATGTTAAACAGCTTGATACGGACCGAGTAGCTGCTATCAATGACGAAAAAAGCATGTATGCAGCTAGCGTAGCCAAGCTAGGAGTACTTTATTATGCACAGGAACGTCTGTCTCAAAAGAAATTATCATTATCAGATGAGTATCAATATACCTCTGCTGTAAATGGTTTTCCAGGTGCCTATGATCCAGATGGTTCTGGAAAGATTAGTAAGATGCCTGATGATAAGAATTATAGCTTGGAAAATCTGTTAAAGGCTGTAGCCCAAAACTCAGATAATGTAGCGACAAATATATTAGGCTATTATGTAACCAATCAGTATGACAAGGCCTTCCAAAAATCAGTAGATAAAGCCGCAGCGACTTCGTGGAATATGGATAAAAAGGAGTTGACTGCTAGAGCCGCAGGTACTTTGATGGAGGCTGTTTATAGACAAAATGGAGATATTATCAATTATCTTTCAAGTACGGACTATGATGGCGAACGTATTTCCAAAAACATTGATGTTCCCGTCGCTCATAAAATTGGTGATGCCTACGACTTTAAACATGACGTCGCTATTGTTTATGCAGATTCTCCCTTTATTCTATCGATTTTTACGGATAAAGAGGGCTATGACAAGATCACCTCAATTGCAGATGATGTTTATGGAATTTTAAAATAATGACACAAAAATTGTTGCAAATGATGCAAGCCAAGGGTTATTTTAACCAGCACAAGAAAATTTTAGTAGCAGTATCAGGTGGAGCAGACTCTATGAGTTTGCTGCACTTTTTGTATAACCATCAAAAAGATTTGGATATTCAGTTGGGGATTGCTCACGTTAACCATAAACAACGGCAAGAGTCGGAGCATGAAGAAGCGTATTTACGTCATTGGGCAAAGGAACATAAGGTCCCTTTTCACTATAGTACCTTCTCAGGAAAGTTTTCAGAAAATGCTGCCCGTACCTTTCGCTATGAGTTTTTTAAGCGGGTCATGAAAGATTATGATTACTCTGCTCTTGTAACAGCCCATCATGCAGATGATCAATCAGAGACGATTTTTATGAGACTGTTGAGAGGAAGTCGTTTAAGAAACCTGACAGGAATTTCAGCTATCAGACCATTTGGTACTGGTCAGATTATTCGTCCCTTTTTGCATCTTACGAAAGATCAGCTTCCCGTAACTTTCCATTTTGAAGATAGGAGTAATACGTCACTAGCCTATCTTCGGAATCGCATCAGATTGACCTATCTTCCTACCTTATCTCAGGAAAATCCTAAATTTAAGGAGCACCTTTGTCTTTTAGCCGAGGAGATTGGTCTTATGAGGCAAGCTTTAGGGGAGTTAACAAAGGATATTACTATCACTGATTTATCTGTTTTTCAGCAACAGTCAGCCCCTGTCCAGCTCTTTCTTCTTCAGAATTATTTAGACTCCTTTCCTGATTTACAGCTTTCTAAAGGCCAATTTAATCAATTGATAAGTTATCTAAGGAAAAATGGTTCAGGAAAGATCCCCCTAAAAAATGGTTACGAACTAGTAAAAACACAGACTTCTTTCCTAATAAGGAAAGAAGAGGCTATCTCTTTATCTCCTTCTTGTCTCTTAGAATTTGGAAAATCTGTTGAGTTTGAGGACCATACCTTGACTTTTTCAGAATTCAATGACGTTTCTAACTCAGATACTATTAGTATTTGGTCAGATTCCCCAATAGTGATTCGTCATAGAAAAGAAGGCGATAAGATTGACCTTGGTAGTCACCATAAAAAATTAAGACGACTGTTTATAGACAATAAGATTTTAGAGAAGGATCGTCAAAAAGCCATTATAGGAGAACAAGATGGTCAGATTATTTTTCTTTATGTTGCTGGGCGTCTCTATTTGAAAAAAAGACCTGAAAATGCTATACTTTATGGCACTGTAGTCATTTATAAGAATTTCTAATCAAATACCATGTTCAAATAACGATGATTGAAGTAAAAGTGGTATAATAACAGAATATTGACTTCGAGAAAGGGAACCCAAATGTTAGAAAAAGACATTAAAAAAGTCCTCTTTTCCCAAGAGGATATCGTAGCTAAAACTAAAGAACTAGGACAACAATTGACAGAGGATTATGCGGGGAAAAATCCTCTACTAGTCTGTGTTTTGAAAGGTGCTGTTCCATTTATGGCAGAACTTATCAAACATATTGATACCCATATTGAGATGGACTTTATGGTCGTTTCAAGTTATGGTGGTGGGACTGTCAGCAGTGGTGAAGTAAAGATTCTTAAAGATGTTGACACTAATGTTGAAGGACGAGACATCATCTTTATTGAAGATATCATTGATACAGGTCGTACGCTCCTTTATCTTCGAGATATGTTCAAGTACCGTAAAGCCAATTCAGTCAAAATCGCAACTCTTTTTGATAAACCAGAAGGTCGTGTTGTTGATATTGAGGCAGATTACGTATGTTACGATGTTCCTAATGAATTTATCGTTGGTTTCGGACTAGACTATGATGAAAAATACCGTAACCTCCCTTATGTCGGTGTCCTAAAAGAAGAAATTTATACAAAATAAGTAAAGGTCTAATTAATTTATGAATAATAAAAATAATAATGGCTTCTTACGGAACGCTTTTCTCTACATCATAGTTATTATTGCGGTTGTAACCGGAGTACAATACTTTGCAGGAGGAAGCCAAAGCCCAAGTCAACAATTGTCTTACACACAGTTGGTTAAGAAAATTGAAGATGGTAAGGTAAAATCTATCACTTATCAGCCAGACGGTAGTATCATTGAAGTTAAAGGTAGCTACAAAAAGGCTGAAAAGGTTGATACTGATCTTAGTCTACCATTTTTAGGTAGTGCATCATCAGAGACACGTAGCTTTACATCGACTGTGCTGCAGAATGAAACAACCATGCAGAAATTGCAGTCAGCATCAGAAGCAGCTGATGTTAATGTTAAAATGATACGTGAAAGTTCAAGTGGTGCTTGGATTTCATATCTTTTTAGTTACCTACCTTTGATTGGGATTGCTATTTTCTTCCTTTTCATGATGAATCAAGGTGGTAACCGCGGTGCAATGAATTTTGGCCGCAACCGTGCTAAGACTCAATCAAAAGAGAATATTAAAGTTCGTTTTACAGATGTGGCTGGTGCGGAAGAAGAAAAGGAAGAACTTGTAGAAGTCGTAGATTTCCTCAAAAATCCACGAAAATATAAAGCACTTGGTGCACGTATCCCTAAGGGTGTTCTCCTTGAAGGCCCTCCAGGGACAGGTAAAACTCTGCTTGCTAAAGCTGTTGCTGGTGAAGCAGATGTTCCTTTCTTTAGTATCTCAGGTTCTGATTTCGTAGAGATGTTTGTCGGTGTCGGAGCAAGTCGTGTTCGTAGTCTTTTTGAAGACGCTAAGAAGGCCGAACGTGCTATTATCTTTATTGATGAAATCGATGCGGTTGGCCGTCGTCGTGGTACTGGAATGGGCGGCGGTAACGACGAACGTGAACAAACCCTTAATCAACTGTTGATAGAAATGGATGGTTTTGATGGAAATGAGAATATCATTGTCATTGCTGCAACCAACCGTAGTGATGTTCTTGATCCAGCACTCCTACGTCCAGGACGTTTTGACCGTAAAGTTCTTGTTGGTCGCCCAGATGTAAAAGGCCGAGAAGCTATCTTGAAAGTCCATGCCAAGAATAAACCATTGGCTGAAGATGTTGACCTTAAAGTTGTTGCTCAACAAACTCCAGGTTTTGTTGGAGCTGACTTAGAGAATGTCTTAAATGAAGCAGCCCTAGTTGCTGCACGACGTAGTAAGACTAGAATTGATGCTAGTGACATCGACGAAGCAGAGGATCGTGTTATTGCTGGACCATCTAAGAAAGACCGCCAAGTTTCAGAACACGAACGTAAAGTTGTGGCTTACCATGAAGCAGGTCATACAATTGTTGGTTTAACACTTTCTAGCGCTCGTGATGTTCACAAAGTTACTATTGTTCCACGAGGTCGCGCAGGTGGTTATATGATTTCTCTACCAAAAGAGGATCAGATGTTGTCATCTAAAGATGAGCTAAAAGAACAATTGGCAGGACTTATGGGTGGACGTGTTGCAGAAGAAATTATTTTCAACGTTCAAACATCAGGTGCTTCAAATGACTTTGAGCAAGCAACACAGTTAGCACGTGCAATGGTTACTGAATATGGTATGAGCGAAAAACTTGGACCAGTCCAATATGAAGGTAGTCATGCAATGAATCCAGGACAATTTACGACAGACAAGTCTTACTCAGCTCATACAGCTCAACTTATTGACGAAGAAATTCGATCACTTTTAGTTGAGGCACATGACAAAGCAGCTGAAATTATCAATGCAAACCGAGAAACACATGCTCTCATTGCAGAAGCTTTGCTTAAGTATGAAACACTTGATGCTGCACAAATCAAGTCAATTTATGAGACTGGTAAGATGCCGGAGGATTCTCTTGGAGATTCAGAAGAAGATAACCATGCCCTATCTTACGACGAAGTCAAAGAAAGAATTGAAAATAAAAATAAAGATGAAGAAGAGTAAGGAGTTTTACTCTTCTTTTTTTAGATAAATCGAGAGAAGAAATACTATTAAAAAGTATTATAAAAAAAGAAAATTAAAATCAAAATAAATTATTGACAAGACAAGCTAGAGATGATATTATAAATAAGCTGTTTCGCGAGAGACAGCGGACACGAGAAGTGAAAAAACTTCAAAAAAAGTGTTGACAAGACATTCTAGATTTGCTAGAATACAGAAGTTGTCTTAAGAGAGACAAAGACCTTTGAGAACTGAATAAGAAACCAAGTGCAGGGTTATAGAAGAAATTATAACCTGTCAATTTACAAGAATAAATCGTCAGACGACGGTAATGAGTTAACGCTCGAACAATTATTAAATTTTTTAATGAGAGTTTGATCCTGGCTCAGGACGAACGCTGGCGGCGTGCCTAATACATGCAAGTAGAACGCTGAAGAGAGGAGCTTGCTCTTCTTGGATGAGTTGCGAACGGGTGAGTAACGCGTAGGTAACCTGCCTTGTAGCGGGGGATAACTATTGGAAACGATAGCTAATACCGCATAACAATGGATGACCCATGTCATTTATTTGAAAGGGGCAAATGCTCCACTACAAGATGGACCTGCGTTGTATTAGCTAGTAGGTGAGGTAACGGCTCACCTAGGCGACGATACATAGCCGACCTGAGAGGGTGATCGGCCACACTGGGACTGAGACACGGCCCAGACTCCTACGGGAGGCAGCAGTAGGGAATCTTCGGCAATGGGGGCAACCCTGACCGAGCAACGCCGCGTGAGTGAAGAAGGTTTTCGGATCGTAAAGCTCTGTTGTAAGTCAAGAACGAGTGTGAGAGTGGAAAGTTCACACTGTGACGGTAGCTTACCAGAAAGGGACGGCTAACTACGTGCCAGCAGCCGCGGTAATACGTAGGTCCCGAGCGTTGTCCGGATTTATTGGGCGTAAAGCGAGCGCAGGCGGTTTGATAAGTCTGAAGTTAAAGGCTGTGGCTCAACCATAGTTCGCTTTGGAAACTGTCAAACTTGAGTGCAGAAGGGGAGAGTGGAATTCCATGTGTAGCGGTGAAATGCGTAGATATATGGAGGAACACCGGTGGCGAAAGCGGCTCTCTGGTCTGTAACTGACGCTGAGGCTCGAAAGCGTGGGGAGCGAACAGGATTAGATACCCTGGTAGTCCACGCCGTAAACGATGAGTGCTAGGTGTTGGATCCTTTCCGGGATTCAGTGCCGCAGCTAACGCATTAAGCACTCCGCCTGGGGAGTACGACCGCAAGGTTGAAACTCAAAGGAATTGACGGGGGCCCGCACAAGCGGTGGAGCATGTGGTTTAATTCGAAGCAACGCGAAGAACCTTACCAGGTCTTGACATCCCGATGCTATTTCTAGAGATAGAAAGTTACTTCGGTACATCGGTGACAGGTGGTGCATGGTTGTCGTCAGCTCGTGTCGTGAGATGTTGGGTTAAGTCCCGCAACGAGCGCAACCCCTATTGTTAGTTGCCATCATTCAGTTGGGCACTCTAGCGAGACTGCCGGTAATAAACCGGAGGAAGGTGGGGATGACGTCAAATCATCATGCCCCTTATGACCTGGGCTACACACGTGCTACAATGGTTGGTACAACGAGTTGCGAGTCGGTGACGGCAAGCTAATCTCTTAAAGCCAATCTCAGTTCGGATTGTAGGCTGCAACTCGCCTACATGAAGTCGGAATCGCTAGTAATCGCGGATCAGCACGCCGCGGTGAATACGTTCCCGGGCCTTGTACACACCGCCCGTCACACCACGAGAGTTTGTAACACCCGAAGTCGGTGAGGTAACCTTTTGGAGCCAGCCGCCTAAGGTGGGATAGATGATTGGGGTGAAGTCGTAACAAGGTAGCCGTATCGGAAGGTGCGGCTGGATCACCTCCTTTCTAAGGAAAAACGGAATGTACTTGAGTTTCTTATTTAGTTTTGAGAGGTCTTGTGGGGCCTTAGCTCAGCTGGGAGAGCGCCTGCTTTGCACGCAGGAGGTCAGCGGTTCGATCCCGCTAGGCTCCATTGAATCGCAAGATTCAAGTATTGTCCATTGAAAATTGAATATCTATATCAAATTCCATATGTAATTAATTACATATAGATAGTAACAAGAAAATAAACCGAAACGCTGTGAATATTTAATGAGTTAGGTCGAAAGACCAAAATAAGGTTAAGTTAATAAGGGCGCACGGTGGATGCCTTGGCACTAGAAGCCGATGAAGGACGTGACTAACGACGAAATGCTTTGGGGAGCTGTAAGTGAGCAATGATCCAGAGATGTCCGAATGGGGGAACCCGGCAGGTTATGCCTGTCACTCATTACTGTTAAGGTAATGTAGAGGAAGACGCAGTGAACTGAAACATCTAAGTAGCTGCAGGAAGAGAAAGCAAAAGCGATTGCCTTAGTAGCGGCGAGCGAAACGGCAAGAGGGCAAACCGAAGAGTTTACTCTTCGGGGTTGTAGGACTGCAACGTGGACTTAAAGATTATAGAAGAACTACCTGGGAAGGTAGGCCAAAGAGAGTAATAGCCTCGTATTCGAAATAGTCTTTATACCTAGCAGTATCCTGAGTACGGCGAGACACGAGAAATCTCGTCGGAATCTGGGAGGACCATCTCCCAACCCTAAATACTCTCTAGTGACCGATAGTGAACCAGTACCGTGAGGGAAAGGTGAAAAGCACCCCGGGAGGGGAGTGAAATAGAACCTGAAACCGTGTGCCTACAACAAGTTCGAGCCCGTTAATGGGTGAGAGCGTGCCTTTTGTAGAATGAACCGGCGAGTTACGATATGATGCGAGGTTAAGTTGAAGAGACGGAGCCGTAGGGAAACCGAGTCTTAATAGGGCGTATTAGTATCATGTCGTAGACCCGAAACCATGTGACCTACCCATGAGCAGGTTGAAGGTGAGGTAAAACTCACTGGAGGACCGAACCAGGGCACGTTGAAAAGTGCTTGGATGACTTGTGGGTAGCGGAGAAATTCCAAACGAACTTGGAGATAGCTGGTTCTCTCCGAAATAGCTTTAGGGCTAGCGTCGATGTTAAGTCTCTTGGAGGTAGAGCACTGTTTGGGTGAGGGGTCCATCCCGGATTACCAATCTCAGATAAACTCCGAATGCCAACGAGATATAATCGGCAGTCAGACTGCGAGTGCTAAGATCCGTAGTCGAAAGGGAAACAGCCCAGACCACCAGCTAAGGTCCCAAAATATATGTTAAGTGGAAAAGGATGTGGGGTTGCACAGACAACTAGGATGTTAGCTTAGAAGCAGCTATTCATTCAAAGAGTGCGTAATAGCTCACTAGTCGAGTGACCCTGCGCCGAAAATGTACCGGGGCTAAAACATATTACCGAAGCTGTGGATACCTTTATAGGTATGGTAGGAGAGCGTTCTATGTGCGAAGAAGGTGTACCGTGAGGAGTGCTGGAGCGCATAGAAGTGAGAATGCCGGTATGAGTAGCGAAAGACAGGTGAGAATCCTGTCCACCGTAAGACTAAGGTTTCCAGGGGAAGGCTCGTCCGCCCTGGGTTAGTCGGGACCTAAGGAGAGACCGAAAGGTGTATCCGATGGACAACAGGTTGATATTCCTGTACTAGAGTATATAGTGATGGAGGGACGCAGTAGGCTAACTAAACCAGACGATTGGAAGTGTCTGGCCAAGCAGTGAGGTGTGATATGAGTCAAATGCTTATATCTATAACATTGAGCTGTGATGGGGAGCGAAGTTTAGTAGCGAAGTTAGTGATGTCACACTGCCGAGAAAAGCTTCTAGCGTTAATTATACTCTACCCGTACCGCAAACCGACACAGGTAGTCGAGGCGAGTAGCCTCAGGTGAGCGAGAGAACTCTCGTTAAGGAACTCGGCAAAATGGCCCCGTAACTTCGGGAGAAGGGGCGCTGACTTATGGTCAGCCGCAGTGAATAGGCCCAAGCAACTGTTTATCAAAAACACAGCTCTCTGCTAAATCGTAAGATGATGTATAGGGGGTGACGCCTGCCCGGTGCTGGAAGGTTAAGAGGAGTGCTTAGCAATAGCGAAGGTATGAATTGAAGCCCCAGTAAACGGCGGCCGTAACTATAACGGTCCTAAGGTAGCGAAATTCCTTGTCGGGTAAGTTCCGACCCGCACGAAAGGCGTAATGATTTGGGCACTGTCTCAACGAGAGACTCGGTGAAATTTTAGTACCTGTGAAGATGCAGGTTACCCGCGACAGGACGGAAAGACCCCATGGAGCTTTACTGCAGTTTGATATTGAGTATCTGTACCACATGTACAGGATAGGTAGGAGCCTATGACCTCGGGACGCCAGTTTCGAGTGAGGCGTTGTTGGGATACTACCCTTGTGTTATGGCTACTCTAACCCAGATAGGTTATCCCTATCGGAGACAGTGTCTGACGGGCAGTTTGACTGGGGCGGTCGCCTCCTAAAAGGTAACGGAGGCGCCCAAAGGTTCCCTCAGAATGGTTGGAAATCATTCGCAGAGTGTAAAGGTATAAGGGAGCTTGACTGCGAGAGTTACAACTCGAGCAGGGACGAAAGTCGGGCTTAGTGATCCGGTGGTTCCGCATGGAAGGGCCATCGCTCAACGGATAAAAGCTACCCTGGGGATAACAGGCTTATCTCCCCCAAGAGTTCACATCGACGGGGAGGTTTGGCACCTCGATGTCGGCTCGTCGCATCCTGGGGCTGTAGTCGGTCCCAAGGGTTGGGCTGTTCGCCCATTAAAGCGGCACGCGAGCTGGGTTCAGAACGTCGTGAGACAGTTCGGTCCCTATCCGTCGCGGGCGTAGGAAATTTGAGAGGATCTGCTCCTAGTACGAGAGGACCAGAGTGGACTTACCGCTGGTGTACCAGTTGTTCTGCCAAGAGCATCGCTGGGTAGCTATGTAGGGAAGGGATAAACGCTGAAAGCATCTAAGTGTGAAGCCCACCTCAAGATGAGATTTCCCATGATTTTATATCAGTAAGAGCCCTGAGAGATGATCAGGTTGATAGGTTAGAAGTGGAAGTGTGGTGACACATGTAGCGGACTAATACTAATAGCTCGAGGACTTATCCAAAGAAAGTAACTGAGACATATTGACAACGATTTGGTTTCTTGATACAGTATAGATATTCAATTTTGAGTTGAGAATACTCAGAGTTAAGTGACGATAGCCTAGGAGATACACCTGTTCCCATGCCGAACACAGAAGTTAAGCCCTAGTACGCCTGATGTAGTTGGGGGTTGCCCCCTGTTAGATACGGTAGTCGCTTAGCGCAAAGGGAGTTTAGCTCAGCTGGGAGAGCATCTGCCTTACAAGCAGAGGGTCAGCGGTTCGATCCCGTTAACTCCCATAGGTCCCGTGGTGTAGCGGTTATCACGTCGCCCTGTCACGGCGAAGATCGCGGGTTCGATTCCCGTCGGGACCGTTCAAATAGAAATATTTGAGACTCGTTAGCTCAGTTGGTAGAGCAATTGACTTTTAATCAATGGGTCACTGGTTCGAGCCCAGTACGGGTCATATATGCGGGTGTGGCGGAATTGGCAGACGCACCAGATTTAGGATCTGGCGCTTAACGGCGTGGGGGTTCAAGTCCCTTCACCCGCATTAGAAAAGTTAGCCGGCTTAGCTCAGTTGGTAGAGCATCTGATTTGTAATCAGAGGGTCGCGTGTTCAAGTCATGTAGCCGGCATAAAATGCGAACGTAGTTCAGTGGTAGAACACCACCTTGCCAAGGTGGGGGTCGCGGGTTCGAATCCCGTCGTTCGCTTGAGGAGCCGGGGTGGCGGAACTGGCAGACGCACAGGACTTAAAATCCTGCGAAAGGAAACTTTCGTACCGGTTCGATCCCGGTCCTCGGCATAATATAATAATGAGCACCCTTAGCTCAACTGGATAGAGTACCTGACTACGAATCAGGCGGTTAGAGGTTCGACTCCTCTAGGGTGCATTTTATCGGGAAGTAGCTCAGCTTGGTAGAGCACTTGGTTTGGGACCAAGGGGTCGCAGGTTCGAATCCTGTCTTCCCGATTTATGGCGGTGTAGCTCAGCTGGCTAGAGCGTCCGGTTCATACCCGGGAGGTCGGGGGTTCGATCCCCTTCGCCGCTATATATATGGATTTCTTGGACCTTTAGCTCAACTGGTTAGAGCACTCGGCTCATAACCGAGCGGTCGTAGGTTCGAGTCCTACAAGGTCCATATATTAATTATAATATTTGGAGGATTACCCAAGTCCGGCTGAAGGGAACGGTCTTGAAAACCGTCAGGCGTGTAAAAGCGTGCGTGGGTTCGAATCCCACATCCTCCTTATAATTAAAGCGGGATGGAGCAGCTAGGTAGCTCGTCGGGCTCATAACCCGAAGGTCGTAGGTTCAAATCCTGCTCCCGCAATATGGCTCGGTAGCTCAGTTGGTAGAGCAATGGATTGAAGCTCCATGTGTCGGCGGTTCGATTCCGTCTCGCGCCATTTTGTTAAGCGGGTGTAGTTTAGTGGTAAAACTACAGCCTTCCAAGCTGTTGTCGCGAGTTCGATTCTCGTCACCCGCTTTATTTGGATATTATAGCCAAGCATTTGCTTGGGCGCGTAGCTCAGATGGTTAGAGCGCACGCCTGATAAGCGTGAGGTCGGTGGTTCGATTCCACTCGTGCCCATATTGGAGAATTACTCAAGAGGCTGAAGAGGACGGTTTGCTAAATCGTTAGGTCGGGTAACTGGCGCGGGGGTTCGAATCCCCCATTCTCCGTAGTATTATGACGAATTATCTTTTAGATAATTCGTTTTCTTTTTTTGAGGTGACAAAATGAAAAATAGTTTTTATCGATTTCTTCTTTATGGGTTTATTGTTATTCTATTTTTTGTAATGCTTTTTTCTTTTGTCTTTACTAATAAAAAATTAACGAAGGAAATCTCGTCTAATGTTTCGGGTTTTGTTACCAAAGTAGACTCAGTGATTTCAGTTCCATTTACTGCTTTATCAAAATCTCATAATGTTATTTCTGATCTCTTATCAACTTATAATGAGAATCGAGATTTAAAAAAATCTTTATCAAATTTAGAAAATCAATCATCTATTATTTCTAACTTGCAAGAAGAGAATGATTCTTTAAGAGCTTCGCTTAATCTTTCGGACAAGCTAAGTCGTGATAATGTTCTCACTGCTGAAGTTTCCATGCGACCTTCTGTGACTTGGTTAAAAGAGTTAACGATTAATGTCGGTAAGTCTAAGAATGTTAGTAAGTCCATGCTAGCAACTTCTAATGGTGGAGTAATCGGTTTTGTAACTAAGGTATACGATGATACTACAACTATTTCTTTACTGTCTAGTAGTTCTAGTGATAGCTACCTTGCTTCTAGCGTCAAATCAGAGGATGATAACCAGATTTTCGGGATTATCTCTCGTTATGATAATAAAAAGAAGCTGCTAGAGATGACACAACTTAATTCATCTTCTAACGTTAAGGTTGGCACTGAAGTGGTTACAAGTGGTCTTGATGATGTATCGGTAAAGGATGTTCCAATTGGTACTGTAGACTCTGTGAGTGATTATGAAGGTAATCGTACGATTTTGGTAAAACCTTATGCTGATTTTGATAAAATTTCTTATGTTACTTTAGTTGGAGATGGTAAATAATATGAAATTATCCAAGTATTCTATTATTCCTTTCTTACTGAGTATTGTTCCTTTTCTATGGGATGGTCATATTTCGATGATACTTAATCATTATTTATCTCCTGAATTTTTTCTATCATCTCATCTTTTTATTATTTATATTTTCATCTTAACTCTTGATTTTCCAAATAAGTATTCCTATCTTTACCTTGTTTATTTTGGATTTCTTTATGATACCTATTATTTCAAAACAGTTGGTATAGTAATTCTAACTTTGCCACTGTTATGCTATCTGTTAACTCAGCTAGGTCGAATTGTTAAGAGAAATACCTATGTTGATTTTTTGTTAATGTTTTTATTCCTCTTTCTATTTGATACTATAAATTTTGGCTTTGCCTTATTTTATGGTTTCTCCAATGAGTCTGTGACGAATTTTATTATTTATCAACTAAGTCCTAGTATAGTGTTTAATCTTTTGATCTTTATCTTTATTAAACCTATTCTTGAAAAATTATTTTTGTATCTGTCAGTTGATAGATTTAAATAGAACTGTAATATTGGCGTAACAAAATTTGCGCCATTTTTTGATACAATTAAAAGGTCTTATCGAAAAGGAGTAGTATTTTATATTATGAAAAAACGTATTCTTTCAGCAGTGTTGGTAAGTGGTGTAACCTTATCAGCAGCTGCATCAGTACATGCAGAGGATTATGATTCGCAAATCGCTGCTGCAGATAACGCAATTAGTAACCTTGCTTCTCAACAAGAGACTGCACAAGCGCAAGTTGCTACAATCCAATCTCAAGTATCTACACTTAGAACACAAAAATCAGAATTGGAAACTAAAAATGCTGAACTTGAAAAAGTATCAGCAGATTTGGAATCTGAAATTCAAGAATTATCAAGTAAAATTGTAGCTCGTCAAGATTCTTTGGCGAAACAAGCTCGTAGTGCTCAACAAAATAATACTGCGACTAGCTACATCAACTCTATCTTGAACTCTAAGTCAATCTCTGAAGCTATTACTCGTATCACAGCTATTTCAAAAGTTGTTACAGCTAATAATGACATGTTGACAAAACAAGAGTCTGATCAAAAAGAGCTTGCTGCAAAACAAGAACAAAACCAAGCTGCTATTAATGAGATTGCAACTAATAAAGCAGAACTTGAAACTACAGAAGCTGGTTTGACAACTCAACAAGCAGAACTAGAAGCAGCACAAGTTGCTTTGGCTACAGAATTGGCTACAGCTCAAGATGAAAAAACATCACTTGTTTCTGCTAAATCAACTGCAGAATCAGTGGCAGCTTCAACTGCAGCATCAGTTGCTCAATCTCAAGCAATTGCAGAATCAGAGGCAGCCGCACAAGCAGTAGCTTCTTCAGAAGCGGCAGCATTTGTAGCTCAATCAGAGGCGGCAGCAACTTCAGAAGCTACTGTTTCAGAAACAGCAACATCTGAAGCAGCACAAGAACCTGTTTCATCAGAAACTTCAGAAACTACTCAAGCGCCTGCGCCTGCTGCTCCAGCAACATCTGAAGCACAGCCAGAAACAGCTGCTCCAGCTGCTTCGGAAGCACCAGCTCCTGCTAGCGAAGCACCGGCAGCAACTTCAGAGGCACCAGTAAGTCAAGCGCCTGCAGCTTCAGAAGCACCAGCACCAGCAGCTGAAACACCTAAAGTATCAACTGCCTCAACTCCTAATACATATCCTGTTGGTCAATGTACTTGGGGTGCTAAATCATTAGCTTCATGGGTCGGTAATTACTGGGGTAATGCTAAAAACTGGATTGCTAGCGCACAAGCAGCTGGCCACTCAGTCGGGACAACTCCTGTAGCCGGAGCAATTGCGGTTTGGCCAAATGATGGTGGGGGTTATGGTCACGTAGCTTACGTAACATCAGCATCAGGTGCAAATTCAATTCAAGTTATGGAAGCAAACTATGCTGGTAACATGTCAATCGGTAACTACCGTGGTACATTTGATCCAACATCTTCAGCTCATGGTGGTTCTGTATACTATATTTACCCATAATGACTACAAGAAGGCGATTCGAATTTTCTCGAATCGTTTTTATTGTGACTTTAAGTCCGTTTCGCTCCGAAGGTGCGAAACAAATAAACCACCCGCTATGCGGGTGCGCATCGAAGGTTATACCGTCATAACAAAAACACTCCAAACGAGTTACAATATAGGTGTTCAAGCCAATTGTAAAGCGAAAGGAGTTAAAACTATGGCGCAAAAAGCTCACAGTTTATCACATACAAAATGGATGTGTAAGTACCACATTGTATTTACACCTAAGTATAGACGAAAAATAATCTATAATCAATATAGGAGTAGTCTTGGAGAGATTTTTCATAGACTATGCCAATATAAAGGCGTTGAAATAATAGAAGGCCACTTAATGCCAGATCATGTTCACATGCTAGTAAGTATACCACCACGAATGAGTGTAGCTAGTTTTATGGGATATTTAAAAGGTAAAAGTGCCTTAATGATGTTTGATAAACACGCCAATTTAAAATATAAATTTGGGAACAGACATTTTTGGGCAGAAGTATATTATGTAAGTACGGTAGGACTAAATGAAGCCACAATTAAGAAATATATCCAGGAACAAGAGAAGCATGATATCGCTTTGGACAAATTAAGCGTTAAAGAATATGAAAATCCCTTTAGGGATAACGGTAAGTAATGCGAATGCCTCTTTGAGAGGCTTGTGACGAGTCAAAAGCAATAAGGCTTGAACAAAGTGAAAGCCAGCGTCTTTAGGCGCTGGCTGGTATTATGGGCTTATAGCCCTTGATCAAACCACCCGTTAGACGGGTGGTTATGATTTTATAGCAAAATGTCTTTACTTTCTGGAATTACTTTTAGACGGGAAAATGTCGAGGTTAAGGTTAAATCTTTTTAGTCTTGTTAAGTTACTGTGACACCATTTATTTTACATTGAAAATCAATCTAAAAAAAGGTAGAATGGTTTAGTAGATATTTTGGAGGAAATCATGTCTTATACGAATTTGAAGTTGTTTGCTTTATCGTCTAACCAGGAATTAGCAGCAAAAGTTGCTGATAAAATGGGTATTGAACTCGGAAAATCAAGTGTTCGTGAATTTTCAGATGGTGAGATTCAAGTTAATATTGAAGAATCTATCCGTGGTCATCACGTTTTTATTCTTCAATCTACAAGCTCTCCTGTAAATGATAACTTGATGGAAATCTTGATTATGGTTGATGCGCTAAAACGTGCAAGTGCAGAAACGATCAGTGTTGTTATGCCTTATTATGGTTATGCACGTCAAGACCGTAAGGCACGTTCACGTGAGCCAATCACATCTAAATTGGTTGCTAATATGCTTGAGGTTGCAGGTGTTGATCGACTTTTGACAGTTGACCTCCATGCTTCTCAAATTCAAGGATTCTTTGATATTCCTGTAGACCATTTGATGGGTGCTCCACTTATCGCAGATTACTTTGATCGTGCTGGTTTTACTGGAGATGATGTTGTTGTTGTTTCTCCAGACCATGGTGGTGTGACTCGTGCACGAAAACTTGCTCAATGTTTGAAAACACCAATCGCAATCATTGATAAACGTCGTAGTGTTGATAAAATGAACACTTCTGAGGTTATGAATATCATTGGTAACGTTGAAGGTAAAACATGTATCTTGATTGATGATATGATTGATACTGCGGGTACCATCTGTCATGCGGCGGATGCGCTTGCTGAAGCTGGTGCAACTCATGTCTATGCCTCATGTACTCACCCTGTATTGTCAGGTCCAGCACTTGATAATATTCAAAAGTCTGCTATTGAGAAGCTTGTCGTATTGGACACGATTTATCTTCCAGAAGAACGTTTGATTGATAAGATTGAACAAATTTCAATTGCTGATTTGATTTCAGAGGCAATTATTCGTATTCATGAAAAACGTCCATTGTCACCTTTGTTTGAAATGGGCCATAAATAGACTAAAGCTAGCTTGGGCTAGCTTTTTTTGGTGTTTAAATGCGTTTGAGTTTTTGATATAATGTAAGGCATAATTGCAAAGAGGTGACAGTGATGGATTTAACACAACGTTTTAATAAAAATTTAGATAAGATTGAAGTTTCGATGATTCGTCAGTTTGACCAGTCAATTTCAGATGTACCAGGTATCAAAAAGTTGACACTTGGTGAGCCTGATTTTACGACTCCAGATCATGTAAAAGAGGCTGCTAAAGCTGCTATCGATGCTAACCAGTCTCACTATACAGGTATGGCAGGACTTCCTGCTTTGCGTCAAGCTGCGGCAGATTTTGTTAAGGAAAAATATAATCTTACTTATAACCCAGATAATGAAATCTTGGTGACTATTGGAGCTACAGAAGCCCTTTCTGCAACTTTGACGGCTATTTTGGAGCCAGGAGATACGATTCTTTTACCTGCACCAGCCTATCCTGGATATGAGCCAATTGCAAATCTAGTTGGTGCTGAAATTGTTGAAATTGATACAACAGCGAATGATTTTGTTTTGACTCCGGAGATGTTAGAAAAGGCAATTTTGGAGCAGGGAGATAAGCTTAAAGCTGTTTTGCTTAACTACCCAACTAATCCAACAGGTGTGACTTACTCACGTCAACAGATTAAAGATTTAGCTGAAGTTCTGAAAAAATACGATATTTTTGTTGTTAGTGATGAAGTTTACTCTGAGCTAACTTATGTGGACCAACATGTATCTATTGCTGAGTATTTGCCGGAACAAACGATTTTGATTAATGGTTTGTCTAAATCTCATGCGATGACAGGATGGCGTATCGGTTTGATTTTTGCACCTGCTGTCTTGACGGCTCAGTTGATTAAGAGTCACCAGTATTTGGTAACAGCTGCAGCTACTATGGCACAATTTGCAGCTATTGAAGCCTTATCTGCTGGTAAAGATGATGCCCAACCAATGAAAGTTGAGTATTTGAAGCGTCGTGATTATATTCTTGAAAAAATGACTGAACTTGGTTTCAAAATTATTAAACCTGATGGTGCTTTCTACATCTTTGCTAAGATTCCAGAAGGCTATACTCAAGATTCCTTTAAGTTCTGTCAAGACTTTGCTCGTGAAAAGGCTATTGCGATTATCCCAGGGGTTGCTTTTGGGAAGTATGGTGAAGGCTATGTTCGCTTGTCGTATGCAGCTAGCATGGATACTATTGAAACAGCTATGGCTCGTTTGAAAGAGTTTATGGAAGAACATGCAGAAGCTTGAGAGTAGAGGACTTGTCCTATTCAATCGTAATTATCGTGAGAACGATAAGCTAGTTAAGATTTTTACCGAGCAAGCTGGTAAACGGATGTTTTTTGTTAGAGGTGGTGGGTCAGGTAAATTAAGTGCTGTGATTCAACCTTTAACCATCGCTGAATTCATAATGACTGTAAATGATGAGGGCTTATCTTTCATAGAGGATTATAGCCAGGCAGAGTCCTTCAAGGAAATTACAAGCGATATTTTCAAGCTGTCTTATGCGACTTATTTAGCTGCTCTGACGGACGTTGCTATTGCTGACGGTGTGACAGATGCGCAATTATTTGCATTCTTGGAGAAGACGCTTGAATTAATGGAAGAAGGCTTGGATTATGAAATCTTGACTAATATCTTTGAGATTCAGGTTTTAGACCGTTTCGGTGTACGATTGAATTTTCACGAGTGTGTCTTTTGCCATCGTGTAGGCCTTCCTTTTGATTTTTCGTATAAGTTCTCGGGGTTACTTTGTCCAAATCACTATGCAGAGGATGAAAGGCGTAGTCACTTAGATCCTAATGTACCTTATCTTTTAGATCGTTTTCAGGGGCTTTCTTTTGAGGAATTGAGAAGCATATCTGTTAAGGATGACATGAAACGAAAGCTACGACATTTTATTGATGACCTCTATGATAATTATGTTGGAATACATCTTAAAAGTAAGAAGTTTATTGATAATCTAAATTCTTGGGGTCATATTATAAATAAAGAAGATAGTGCTGACTAGACATTATCTTCTTTTTGTTTCACGTGAAACAGGAAAGTAATGGTTTTCAGTCTCAGGGGTTAAAATGCAAGTCAGTTCGTGCTATAATAAGAAGATAATAAGCTGAAAGACTCTGCTAGAAACAGTGAACTAGTCTATTTTAGTTACATAATATTTTATTGATAGAAATCTGAGTTTATGTTTTATGGCAGAGGACAAGAGGGAGAATGCTATGCATGTAATTGCAGTAGATGCTATGGGTGGCGATAATGCGCCACACGCAATTGTAGAGGGTGTCAACCAAGCTATAGCAGATTTCAAAGATATTGAAATCCAGCTTTATGGTGATGAAGCTAAAATTAAGACCTATTTGACAGCGAATGAACGTGTGAGCATTGTGCATACTGATGAAAAGATAAATTCGGATGATGAGCCAGCTAAAGCCATTCGTAAGAAGAAAAAAGCTTCAATGGTCTTAGGTGCACAGGCTGTTAAGGAGAAAAAAGCAGGTGCCGTGATTTCTGCGGGAAATACAGGTGCCCTTCTGGCTGCAGGTCTCTTTGTGGTCGGACGTATTAAGGGAGTTGAGCGTCCAGGTCTTATGTCAACAATGCCAAGTTTTACTGGTCAACCCTTTGATATGCTTGATTTGGGTGCTAATGCGGAAAATACAGCTAGTCATTTGCATCAATATGCTATTTTAGGATCTTTCTATGCTAAAAATGTGCGTGGAATTGCCAACCCTCGTGTAGGTCTCCTTAATAATGGGACTGAGGAAACAAAGGGGGATAGTCTTCGTAAGGAGGCTTTTGAGCTCTTATCTAAGGAGCCAAGTATTAACTTTGTTGGTAATGTTGAGGCGCGTGAAATTATGTCTGGAGCTGCTGATGTGGTCGTAGCTGATGGTTTCACCGGAAATGCAGTTCTTAAGGCAATCGAAGGAACGGGACTTGGTGCCATGAAGACCCTTAAGTCAGCTATCATGAATGGTGGTCTTAAAGCTAAGTTAGGTGCCTTCCTATTGAAAGACAGCCTAAAAGGGATGAAAGAGACTATGGATTACTCTAGCGCTGGAGGTGCGGTTCTCTTTGGTCTTAAAGCTCCCGTAGTAAAATGTCATGGATCTAGTGATGCTAAGGCGGTTTACTACACTATTAAGCAGGTTCGTACGATGCTTGATACTAAGGTTGTTGAGCAGCTAGTTGAAGCCTTTAGTCCGAAAGAGGAGGCTAACTGATGAGTAGAGTAGAAATTCTTCAGAAAATGCAGCTCGTAATTCAAGAGCAGATGGGTAAAGAGGACATTGTTTTAACCGAAGCTACCAAATTAGATGACTTGGGTGTGGATTCAATAGAGCTTATGGAATTCATTATTAATTTGGAGGATGAGTTCGACCTTGAGATTTCCGATGATACTATTGACCATATGGTTAAGGTAGCTGATTTGTTGGACTATTTGTCTGAGGAATTGAATAAAGAATAAGAAAGCTAGACGTAATAATATAATAGTTGTGTACTATACGATTGTTATTTTGTTGGAGTGAGGCAAGAAACTAAATGTTATATGGATTTAGTTCTGTCACACTCCTTTTTTCTATACATTATTTATTAAGAAACTCTAAAAAAGGACTAAAACACGAACGTTATTTTTTTACTCAAGCAATAAAGTTTGCTATATGTTGGTTTTTGGATTCTGGTGTGGTATAATTAAGACGAATAAACTTGAAAGGCGAACAATTCCATGTCAAACCAACTGATTTATACTGGGAAAGCTAAAGATATTTATAGTACAGAAGACGAAAATGTGATTAAGTCGGTCTATAAGGACCAGGCAACCATGCTTAATGGTGCTCGTAAGGAGACTATTAAAGGAAAAGGTGTGCTAAATAATCAGATTTCGTCTCTTATTTTTGAAAAATTGAATGCTGCGGGTGTAGCTACTCACTTTATCGAACGTATTTCTGATACCGAACAACTTAACAAGAAAGTTACTATCATTCCTTTGGAGGTTGTTCTTCGTAATGTGACTGCGGGTTCTTTCTCTAAACGTTTTGGCGTTGAAGAAGGTTTGGACTTGAAAACTCCAATCGTTGAATTTTACTACAAGAACGATGATTTGGATGACCCATTCATCAATGATGAGCATGTGAAGTTCTTGGATATTGCCAATGATGAACAAATTGCTTATATCAAGGAAGAAACGCGTCGTATCAATGAATTGCTAAAAGATTGGTTTGCACAAATTGGTCTTCGCTTGATTGACTTCAAATTGGAATTTGGTTTTGATAAGGATGGCAAGATTATCTTGGCAGATGAATTCTCACCAGATAACTGCCGCCTTTGGGATGCTGAAGGGCACCATATGGACAAGGATGTTTTCCGTCGTGATCTTGGTAGCTTGACAGATGTTTATGAAGTTGTATTGGAAAAATTGCAAGGATTGAAGTAGCCTTTTACAAATAGAATACTTGGTCTTCACTACAATCTTTAAGTAGAAATAGATAAAGGAAATAAAATGGATAAACGTATTTTCGTTGAGAAAAAAGCTGATTTTCGTGTGAAATCTCAGTCTTTAGTAAAAGAATTAAAGCATAATCTTCAGTTGAAAACTTTGAATGATCTTCGTATTGTTCAGGTTTACGATGTCTTTAATTTGGCAGAGGACTTGTTTGCGCGTGCGGAAAAACACATCTTCTCTGAGCAAGTGACTGATACTGTTTTGGACGAGGCTGCGGTTAAGGCTGATCTTGAGAAGTATGCTTTCTTTGCTATCGAAAGTTTGCCTGGTCAATTTGACCAACGTGCAGCATCTTCACAAGAAGCTTTGCTTTTGCTTGGTAGTTCAAATGACGTAACAGTGAACACAGCGCAATTGTACTTGGTTAACAAGGATATCGATGCGAATGAGTTGGAAGCTGTCAAAAACTACCTTTTGAACCCAGTGGATTCTCGTTTCAAAGATATCACTGTTGGTATTGCTAAACAGGATTTCTCTGAGTCTGACAAGACCATTCCAAGCTTGGATTTCTTTGAAACTTATACGGCAGAAGATTTTGCTAAGTATAAGGCAGAGCAAGGATTGGCCATGGAAGTGGATGACCTTCTCTTCATTCAAGATTACTTCAAGTCTATTGGACGTGTGCCAACTGAGACTGAGCTTAAGGTTTTGGATACTTACTGGTCTGACCACTGCCGTCACACAACTTTTGAGACTGAGTTGAAGAATATCGACTTCTCAGCATCTAAATTTGAAAAACAATTGCAAGCGACTTATGACAAATATATTGCCATGCGTGATGAGTTGGGACGTACAGAAGAACCTCAAACCTTGATGGATATGGCGACTATTTTTGGTCGCTATGAGCGTGCTAATGGTCGTTTGGATGACATGGAAGTGTCTGATGAAATCAATGCTTGCTCAGTTGAAATTGAAGTGGATGTCAATGGTGTGAAAGAACCATGGCTTCTCATGTTCAAGAATGAAACCCACAACCACCCAACTGAGATTGAACCATTTGGTGGAGCGGCTACTTGTATCGGTGGTGCCATTCGTGACCCATTGTCAGGGCGTTCATACGTTTACCAAGCCATGCGTATCTCAGGTGCTGGTGATATTACAACACCAATTGCTGAAACTCGTGCTGGTAAATTGCCACAACAAGTGATTTCTAAAACAGCGGCTCACGGTTATTCTTCATACGGTAACCAAATTGGTCTTGCAACAACTTACGTTCGTGAATACTTCCACCCAGGTTTCGTTGCTAAGCGTATGGAGCTAGGTGCAGTTGTCGGTGCGGCTCCTAAGGAAAATGTTGTCCGTGAGAAACCTGAAGCAGGTGATGTGATTATCTTGCTCGGTGGTAAGACTGGACGTGATGGTGTCGGTGGTGCGACAGGCTCTTCTAAAGTTCAAACGGTCGAATCTGTTGAAACAGCTGGTGCTGAGGTTCAAAAAGGGAATGCCATCGAAGAACGTAAGATTCAACGTCTTTTCCGTAATGGGGATGTGACACGTCTAATCAAGAAATCAAATGACTTTGGTGCTGGTGGTGTCTGTGTGGCTATCGGTGAATTGGCAGATGGTCTTGAAATTGATCTAGACAAAGTACCATTGAAATACCAAGGTTTGAACGGTACAGAAATTGCCATCTCTGAATCTCAAGAACGTATGGCCGTAGTGGTTCGTCCAGAAGATGTAGATGCCTTCGTTGCTGAATGTAACAAAGAAAATATTGATGCTGTTGTCGTTGCGACAGTAACTGAAAAACCAAATCTTGTCATGCACTGGAATGGTGAAACCATCGTTGATTTGGAACGTCGTTTCCTTGATACAAACGGTGTACGTGTGGTTGTAGATGCTAAGGTGGTTGACAAGGATGTCAAGCTTCCAGAAGAACGTCAAACATCTGCTGAAACCCTTGAAGCTGATACTCTTGAAGTCTTGGCTGACCTTAACCATGCCAGTCAAAAAGGTTTACAAACCATCTTTGATAGCTCAGTTGGTCGTTCAACAGTTAATCACCCACTCGGTGGTCGCTACCAAATCACACCAACGGAAGCTTCTGTACAGAAATTGCCAGTCCAACATAGCGTGACAACAACTGCTTCTGTTATGGCGCAAGGATTCAACCCTTATGTAGCAGAATGGTCTCCATATCATGGCGCTGCCTATGCAGTAATCGAAGCAACAGCTCGTTTGGTTGCTGCTGGTGCAAACTGGTCTAAGGCTCGTTTCTCTTATCAAGAATATTTCGAGCGTATGGATAAACAAGCAGAGCGTTTTGGTCAACCAGTATCAGCTCTCCTTGGATCAATCGAAGCTCAGATTCAACTTGGTTTGCCATCTATTGGTGGTAAAGACTCTATGTCTGGTACCTTTGAAGAATTGACAGTACCACCAACCTTGGTTGCTTTTGGGGTAACAACTGCAGATAGCCGTAAGGTTCTTTCTCCAGAATTCAAAGCTGCTGGTGAAAATATTTACTACATTCCTGGTCAAGCTTTGGCACAAGAAATTGACTTCGATCTTATCAAGTCTAACTTTGCTAAGTTTGAAGCCATCCAAGCTGACCATAAAGTCACATCTGCATCAGCTGTCAAATATGGTGGTGTCGTTGAAGCACTTGCCCTTGCAACATTTGGTAACCATATTGGTGCCACTGTAACCCTTGAAAATCTTGAGACTGCCTTGACAGCTCAATTGGGTGGATTCGTCTTCACATCTCCGGAAGAAATTTCAGGTGTTGCCAAGATTGGACAAACAGCAGCTGACTTTACACTTACTGTCAATGGTGTAACGCTTGATGGACACAAACTTGACAGTGCCTTCCAAGGTAAATTGGAAGAGGTTTACCCAACGGAATTTGCACAAGCAACTGAGTTGGAAGAAGTACCTGCTGTAGCATCTGATGCTGTGATCAAAGCTAAAGAAACAGTTGAGACACCAGTAGTTTACATCCCAGTATTCCCAGGTACGAACTCTGAGTACGATTCAGCTAAGGCCTTTGAAAAAGAAGGTGCAAAAGTCAACTTGGTACCATTTGTAACACTTAACGAAGAGGCTATTGTCAAGTCTGTTGACACTATGGTTGACAATATCGAAAAAGCTAACATTATCTTCTTTGCAGGTGGTTTCTCAGCAGCGGATGAACCAGATGGATCAGCTAAATTTATCGTTAACATCTTGCTCAATGAAAAAGTACGTGCAGCCATTGATAGCTTCATCGAACGTGGTGGTTTGATTATTGGTATCTGTAATGGATTCCAAGCCCTTGTTAAATCAGGTCTTCTTCCATACGGTAACTTTGAAGATGCAAGCAGCACTAGTCCAACCCTCTTCTACAATGATGCCAACCAACACGTGGCTAAGATGGTTGAAACACGTATTGCCAACACTAACTCACCATGGCTTGCCGGAGTAGAAGTTGGTGACATCCATGCCATCCCAGTATCACACGGTGAAGGTAAATTTGTCGTGACAGCTGAGGAATTTGCAGAGCTTCGTGACAATGGTCAAATCTTTACCCAATATGTTGACTTCGAAGGTAAACCAAGCATGGATTCTAAATACAATCCAAATGGATCTGTGAATGCTATCGAAGGTATCACAAGTAAGAACGGTCAAATTATTGGTAAGATGGGTCACTCAGAACGTTTCGAAGACGGTCTCTTCCAAAATATTCCAGGAAATAAAGACCAACACCTCTTTGCGTCAGCGGTTAAATACTTTACTGGAAAATAATAGAGTGCCAAGTGCACTCAGTAATAATATTTTTCAATGTAGCAGTAGTTCTAAAGAGCTTGAAAACTTGAGTTCACATTAGTGAAATGAGAGGCTAGGAACAGTTTTTCGTTTGCATAACATTAGGAAAATATCAAAAATAAAAGGTATAAAAAATGACATACGAAGTTAAATCTCTTAATGAAGAATGTGGTGTTTTTGGTATCTGGGGTCACCCGGATGCTGCCAAATTAACTTATTTCGGACTTCACAGTCTCCAACACCGTGGTCAAGAGGGAGCAGGAATTCTCTCAAATGATGCGGGTCAATTGAAGCGTCATCGTGATATGGGGCTTCTCTCAGAAGTTTTCCGTGATCCAGCCAACTTGGACAAGCTAACTGGAACGGCTGCTATCGGTCATGTTCGTTATGCGACTGCTGGTGAAGCTTCTGTAGACAATATTCAACCATTCATGTTTAAGTTTCACGATGGACAGCTTGGTCTTGCTCATAATGGGAATTTGACTAATGCAGAGTCACTAAGACATGAGTTGGAGAAAAATGGAGCTATCTTAAACTCAACTTCTGACTCAGAAATCTTAGCTCACTTGATTCGTCGTAGCCACAACCCATCCTTTATGGGCAAGGTGAAAGAAGCCTTGAACACTGTTAAAGGTGGATTTGCTTATCTTCTTATGATTGAGGACAAGCTTATTGCAGCTTTGGATCCAAATGGCTTCCGTCCCCTTTCTCTTGGTAAGATGAGCAATGGTGCTATCGTGGTTTCATCTGAAACATGTGCCTTTGAGGGTGTTGGTGCAGAATGGATTCGGGATGTAAATCCAGGTGAGGTTGTTATCATCGATGATAATGGCATCACTTACGATACCTATACAACGGATACGCAATTGGCTGTTTGTTCGATGGAGTATATCTACTTTGCCCGTCCTGATTCAAATATCCAAGGGGTCAATGTCCATACAGCTCGTAAACGTATGGGTGCTCAATTGGCACGTGAGTTCAAACATGAAGCAGATATTGTCGTTGGTGTGCCTAATTCATCACTTAGCGCAGCCATGGGATTTGCGGAAGAATCAGGCTTGCCAAATGAAATGGGCTTGATTAAAAACCAATACACCCAACGTACCTTTATCCAACCAACACAAGAATTGCGTGAGCAAGGGGTTCGTATGAAGCTCTCTGCCGTATCAGGTGTTGTTAAAGGCAAACGTGTGGTTATGATTGACGACTCTATTGTACGTGGGACAACATCACGTCGTATCGTTAATTTGCTAAAAGAAGCAGGAGCAACAGAGGTCCACGTAGCAATCGGTAGCCCAGCCCTTGCCTACCCATGTTTCTACGGTATCGATATTCAAACACGTAAGGAATTAATTGCGGCCAATCATACAGTTGAGGAAACACGCGAAATCATTGGTGCGGATAGCTTGACTTACTTGTCAATCGATGGCTTGATTGATTCTATTGGAATTGACACAGATGCACCAAACGGTGGCCTTTGTGTGGCTTACTTTGATGGTAAATATCCAACACCATTGTATGACTACGAAGAACGCTATTTGGAAAGTTTGAAAGAACACACTTCTTTCTATTAAGAGCAGTGCAGAAGAAAAAAGAGGAAAAAATTATGTCTAAAAATGCTTACGCTCCACGTCTCACTACTGACTAAAAGCTAAAGCATTTGTCAGTAGACACTTTGCCCTATGGGGTCAAAGCTAGAGACCTGACTAGTATTTTTAGATAAAAAGATGGTTCATCTAAAAATACGTCGCACTCTTTCTCGAAAAAAGAAAAGGAATAAATAAAATGACAAATAAAAATGCTTACGCTCAATCGGGTGTGGATGTTGAAGCAGGTTATGAAGTTGTTGAACGTATCAAAAAACACGTTGCCCGTACAGAGCGTGCAGGTGTCATGGGAGCTCTCGGTGGCTTCGGTGGTATGTTTGACCTTTCAAAAACAGGTGTCAAAGAGCCTGTTTTGATTTCAGGTACAGATGGTGTCGGTACTAAACTCATGCTTGCTATTAAGTACGACAAACACGATACTATCGGTCAAGACTGTGTCGCTATGTGTGTTAACGATATCATCGCTGCAGGTGCTGAGCCCCTTTACTTCCTTGACTACGTAGCAACTGGTAAAAATGAACCAGCTAAATTGGAGCAGGTTGTTGCTGGTGTTGCTGAAGGTTGTGTGCAAGCTGGTGCAGCCCTTATTGGTGGTGAAACTGCTGAAATGCCTGGTATGTATGGTGAAGACGACTATGATTTGGCAGGTTTCGCGGTAGGTATCGCAGAAAAATCTCAAATCATCGACGGCTCAAAAGTAGCTGAAGGTGATGTGCTTCTTGGACTTGCTTCAAGCGGTATCCACTCCAACGGTTACTCACTCGTGCGTCGTGTATTTGCTGATTACACAGGGGAAGAAGTTCTTCCAGAACTTGAAGGCAAAAAACTTAAAGACGTTCTTCTTGAACCAACTCGTATCTACGTCAAAGCAGCTTTGCCACTCATCAAAGAAGAATTGGTTAACGGTATTGCCCACATCACAGGTGGTGGTTTCATCGAAAATGTACCACGTATGTTCTCAGATGACTTGGCTGCTGAAATTGATGAAAGCAAAGTGCCGGTTCTTCCAATTTTTAAAGCCCTTGAAAAATATGGTGAAATCAAACATGAAGAAATGTTTGAAATCTTCAACATGGGTATTGGTCTCATGCTTGCGGTTAAACCAGAAAATGTTGAACGTGTCAAAGAACTTCTTGACGAACCTGTTTATGAAATCGGTCGTATTGTGAAGAAAGATGGCGCAAGTGTGGTGATTAAATAATGGCTAAAAGGATTGCTGTTTTTGCCTCTGGCAACGGCTCAAACTTCCAGGTGATTGCGGAACAATTTCCAGTAGAATTTGTTTTTTCAGATCACCGTGATGCCTATGTCTTAGAACGTGCCAAGACCCTTGGTGTGGCTAGCCATGCTTTTGAACTCAAGGAATTTGACAATAAAGCAGCTTATGAAGAAGCTATCGTCAAACTCTTGGATGAACACCAGATTGATTTGGTTTGCTTAGCGGGGTATATGAAAATTGTTGGCCCAACCTTACTAGCAGCTTATGAAGGCCGTATCATCAATATTCACCCGGCATATCTCCCTGAATTCCCAGGAGCTCATGGTATTGAGGATGCTTGGAATGCAGGTGTTGGCCAGTCTGGTGTGACTATTCACTGGGTGGATTCTGGCGTTGATACCGGTAAGGTCATCAAACAAGTCCGAGTGCCACGCCTTGAAGGTGATACCCTTGATACTTTCGAAACTCGTATCCACGAAACAGAGTACAAGCTCTATCCAGAAGTGTTGGATAGTTTGGGAGTTGCACGAAAATAAGAAGGCCCAAGAGCTGAAAGATAATTTTCGACTGTAGCAGATAAAGAACTTTTTTAAAAAAGGAAAAGAAAGAAAATGACTAAACGAGCACTTATTTCAGTCTCAGACAAAGCGGGCATTGTTGAATTTGCCCAAGAACTCAAAAAACTCGGTTGGGACATCATCTCAACAGGTGGTACCAAGGTTGCCCTTGACAATGCTGGGGTAGACACTATCGCCATCGACGATGTGACTGGTTTCCCAGAAATGATGGACGGACGTGTTAAGACCCTTCACCCAAATATCCACGGTGGTCTCCTCGCTCGTCGTGACCTCGATAGCCACCTTCAAGCGGCTAAGGACAATAATATCGAATTGATTGACCTTGTTGTGGTAAACCTTTATCCATTCAAGGAAACCATTCTCAAACCAGACGTGACTTACGCTGACGCAGTTGAAAACATCGATATCGGTGGTCCATCAATGCTTCGTTCAGCAGCTAAAAACCATGCTAGCGTGACAGTTGTTGTAGACCCTGCTGACTATGCTGTTGTTCTTGATGAATTGTCAGCAAACGGCGAAACAAGCTACGAAACTCGCCAACGTTTGGCAGCGAAAGTATACCGTCACACAGCTTCATACGACGCTTTGATTGCAGAATACTTCACAGCTCAAGTGGGTGAAACAAAACCTGAAAAACTCACTTTGACTTATGACCTCAAGCAACCTATGCGTTACGGTGAAAACCCTCAACAAGACGCAGACTTCTACCAAAAAGGTTTGCCAACGGCTTACTCAATTGCCTCAGCTAAACAGCTTAACGGTAAAGAATTGTCATTTAACAATATCCGTGACGCTGATGCCGCTATCCGTATCATCCGTGATTTCAAAGACCGTCCAACAGTTGTAGCTCTCAAACACATGAACCCATGTGGTATCGGTCAAGCTGATGACATTGAAACAGCTTGGGACTACGCTTATGAAGCTGACCCAGTGTCAATCTTCGGTGGAATCGTAGTCCTCAACCGTGAAGTTGACGCTGCGACAGCTAAGAAAATGCATGGTGTCTTCCTTGAAATCATCATTGCACCAAGCTACACAGACGAAGCGCTTGAAATCTTGACAACCAAGAAGAAAAACTTGCGTATCCTTGAGTTGCCATTTGACGCTCAAGATGCTAGCGAAGTGGAAGCAGAATACACTGGTGTTGTCGGTGGACTTCTCGTTCAAAACCAAGATGTTGTTAAAGAAAGTCCAGCTGACTGGCAAGTGGTTACGAAACGCCAACCAACTGAGACAGAAGCGACAGCTCTTGAGTTTGCTTGGAAAGCCATCAAGTACGTCAAATCAAACGGTATTATCGTGACTAATGACCACATGACACTTGGTGTTGGCCCTGGTCAAACTAACCGTGTGGCTTCTGTCCGTATCGCCATTGACCAAGCTAAAGACCGTCTTGACGGAGCTGTTCTTGCTTCAGATGCCTTCTTCCCATTTGCAGATAACGTGGAAGAAATCGCCAAAGCAGGTATTAAAGCAATCATCCAACCAGGTGGCTCAGTACGTGACCAAGAGTCTATCGAAGCGGCTGATAAACATGGTTTGACAATGATCTTTACAGGCGTTCGTCACTTCCGTCATTAAGAACTTACAAAGCATCCAAGAAATTGGATGTTTTTTAGATGCCTTAAGTTTCCTTTAAGCTCTCCAAGTTATACTAATACCATCCTAAAAAACTTTTCTTTTTCATAAATCTCCTAAGAGCTCAGCATCTGCTGGGCTTTTTTGTTTCATACCATCAAAAAAACAACCGTTCTCACGATTGTTCAATAGATTTAAACCTTTTCAAGGACAGACTGAGTTACCCAAGTCTTGCGATTGCCGATTTGGACGAGAATACCATCGCTTGGTGGGTCAATGGCAAGCACTTTGAAGTTACCTGGAATGGTAAAAGTTTCACCAGGATTGAGGTACTGGTCTGAAGTTGGATTGCCTTGTCTATCAACTTCAAGAACGGGTCCAGGGTCAACGATATTGTGTTTGGTTGGTGTGCCTCCAGCTAAATCTTGGCTGGTGATGGTATTTCCTGATACAGATGTGACACGGAAGGTACCTGTGAAGCGGACCGTATTGCCAACTTTGATAGAAGAGTTAGTAGTATTTCCGTTTTGAGCCCCTGGTTCAAGGTCTTTAAAATGGATATAGCCAGACACTTGACTCTTATGGAAGCTACGTTTGTGATATTTCTCAGGTCCCTGACCCGCATCGTAGTTATATTCCTCAATCGTTACCTGATCGCCATGAACTTCAGCAACCCAAGCGACATGTCCCATGTGACCAGCTCCATTGACACCGGCTGAGAACCAGGCAATGCTTCCAACGGCAGGATTCATGTCAACACGGTGACCATTGGCACGTGCGATACTGCCCCAAGTGATGGCATTCCCATAACCTACAGGTAAGGTGAAACCATTGGTATTACTGAGACGATAGGCCGCAAAAGACGTACACTGACGCCAGTACATAGTCCAAGGGTCCACGCCGAATCCCCCATATTTCCAAGAGGAAGGGTAGTCATCTCCAAGGACAGCCGCCTGAGCAGAGCTGCCACACGAAACCGATACAGTCGCTAGACAAGCTAGCGGTAAGAGACAATTTAGTAATTTTTTCTTCATTTTAACCTCCACCTACCTATTCGCAGTTTTTCAGGAAAATGAAGATATTTTTGCGTTTAAGCCTCCCTTAAGCTGCTCAGGGTATACTATCATTAATCCTAAATAACTTTTTTCGTTTTCATAATCTCCCAAGAGGTGGTCCAAGTGGCCACCTTTTTTATGTTCAAATTTGGATACACACCCATATCTCCGAACAAATATGTTATAATGGTTATGTATAATTCGTGAAAATTGCTAATTTTTCCGAATGATTGTCGTTAACGGGCATTTGCCCCTAGTCTTATTTGATATTGAGGTATCTTTCAAATGAAACTTTTGGTTGTTGGTTCTGGTGGTCGTGAACATGCGATTGCCAAGAAATTATTGGAGTCTAAAGACGTTGAGCAAGTTTTCGTAGCTCCTGGTAATGACGGGATGACATTGGACGGTCTTGATTTGATCAATATCGGAATTTCCGAACATTCTAAGCTGATTGAGTTTGCAAAAGCGAACGATATTGCTTGGACCTTTATCGGTCCAGATGATGCGCTTGCGGCTGGAATTGTGGATGATTTCAATGCAGCTGGTCTTAAGGCTTTTGGTCCGACCAAGGCTGCGGCTGAGCTGGAGTGGTCTAAGGATTTCGCTAAGGAAATCATGGTCAAATACGACGTTCCGACAGCAGCTTATGGCACCTTTTCAGATTTCGAGGAAGCCAAGGCCTACATCGAGGGGAAAGGCGCTCCAATCGTCGTCAAGGCAGACGGCTTGGCCCTTGGTAAGGGTGTCGTCGTTGCTGAGACAGTCGAGCAAGCAGTAGAAGCTGCTCACGAGATGCTTTTGGATAATAAATTCGGTGATTCAGGTGCGCGTGTGGTCATCGAGGAATTCCTTGACGGGGAAGAGTTCTCTCTCTTTGCCTTTGTTAATGGTGACAAGTTCTACATCATGCCAACGGCTCAGGACCACAAACGTGCTTATGATGGGGACAAGGGCCCTAACACTGGTGGGATGGGTGCCTATGCGCCGGTTCCTCACTTAACACAGAGCGTGGTTGACACAGCGGTTGACACTATTGTCAAGCCAGTCCTTGAAGGTATGATTAAAGAAGGTCGTCCTTACACTGGTGTCCTTTACGCTGGTCTTATCTTGACAGCTGACGGTTCTAAAGTCATCGAGTTCAACTCTCGCTTTGGCGATCCTGAAACGCAAATCATCTTGCCTCGTTTGACTTCTGATTTTGCGCAAAATATCACTGATATTTTGGATGGTAAAGAGCCAACTATCACATGGACTGACAAAGGTGTGACACTTGGTGTGGTTGTAGCATCAAACGGCTACCCACTTGCTTATGAGAAAGGTGTCAAGCTTCCTGCCAAGACAGAGGGCGACATCATCACTTACTATGCAGGTGCTAAATTCGCTGAAAATGGCCAAGACCTCCTCTCAAACGGCGGACGTGTTTACATGCTGGTCACAACAGCAGACACCGTCAAAGATGGTCAAAACATTATTTACAGCGAACTCAATAACCAAAACACAGAAGGCTTGTTCTACCGTACAGATATCGGTAGCAAAGCGATAAAAGATTAACAGATATAATATTTGTCAATGGCGAGCGAAAGCGAGCCAAACTAAGATAATGGTCGCCGTGGTAAAAAGACCAGAACAGTCTCTGTTCTGGTCGAGAGAAACTTTGAGACCCTAGGCTCAAAGTTTAGGAATGAAACCGAAGATTTGCTTCCGTCCCCACCATCTAAGACCATTATCAAAAAGGATAAAAAGGAAAAATTATGACTAAACCAGTAATTTCCATCATCATGGGCTCAAAATCCGACTGGGCAACCATGCAAAAAACCGCTGAAGTCCTCGATAACTTCGGCGTTGCTTACGAAAAGAAAGTTGTTTCCGCTCACCGTACACCAGACCTCATGTTCAAGCATGCTGAAGAAGCACGTAGCCGTGGCATCAAGGTCATCATCGCGGGTGCTGGTGGTGCAGCCCACTTGCCAGGTATGGTTGCTGCCAAAACAACTCTTCCAGTCATTGGTGTGCCAGTCAAATCACGTGCTCTTAGCGGTGTGGATTCGCTCTATTCTATCGTTCAGATGCCAGGTGGTGTACCTGTCGCAACCATGGCGATTGGTGAAGCAGGTGCGACTAACGCTGCCCTCTTTGCCCTCCGTCTCCTATCAGTAGAGGACCAGGCTATTGCGACAGCTTTGGCAGATTTTGCTGAAGAACAAGGAAAAATCGCAGAGGAGTCTACAAATGAGCTCAACTAAAACCATTGGTATCATCGGAGGTGGCCAGCTTGGTCAGATGATGGCTATCTCAGCTATCTACATGGGTCACAAGGTTATCACCCTTGATCCTGCAGCAGATTGTCCATCTTCTCGTGTGTCTGAGGTTATCGTGGCTCCTTACGATGACGTAGATGCCCTTCATCAGCTGGCGGACCGCTGTGATGTTCTTACCTATGAATTTGAAAATGTCGACGCTGACGGTCTTGACGCTGTTATTAAAGACGGTCAGCTCCCACAAGGGACAGACCTGCTTCGCATTTCACAAAACCGTATCTTTGAGAAGGACTTCCTCTCAAATAAGGCTAAAGTGACAGTTGCTCCTTACAAGGTTGTGACCTCTAGCCTTGATTTGGAAGATATTGACCTTTCTAAAAAATACGTTCTCAAGACTGCGACAGGTGGTTACGATGGCCACGGTCAAAAAGTCATCACATCAGCCGACGATTTGGAAGAGGCAAATGCCCTTGCTAACTCAGCCGAGTGTGTCTTGGAAGAGTTCGTCAACTTCGACCTTGAAATTTCGGTTATCGTGTCTGGTAACGGCAAGGACGTGACGGTTTTCCCAGTTCAGGAAAATATCCATCGCAACAACATCCTCTCTAAAACAATCGTGCCTGCTCGCATTTCTGATAGTCTAGCTGAGAAAGCTAAAGCTATGGCCGTGAAGATTGCTGAGCAACTTAACCTCTCTGGTACTCTCTGTGTAGAAATGTTTGCGACAGCTGATGACATCATTGTCAACGAAATCGCGCCACGCCCACACAATTCAGGGCACTACTCAATCGAAGCCTGCGACTTTTCACAATTTGACACGCATATCTTGGGTGTTCTCGGAGCACCACTTCCAGCAATCCACCTCCATGCACCTGCTGTCATGCTCAACGTCCTCGGCCAACACGTCGAAGCAGCTGAGCGTTATGTCACAGAAAATCCAAGCGCCCACCTTCACATGTATGGTAAACTAGAAGCGAAGCACAACCGCAAAATGGGGCATGTGACTTTGTTTAGTGATGAACCAGATAGTGTGGTTGAGTTTGGGAAAGGAATTGATTTTTAGGTGAGAATAGCAATCCTAGGACTCGGAGTTATCGGGACCACTTACGCCTACGCTTTTCAAAAAGCAGGTCATCAAGTAGAACACGTACTTAGAGACAGTAAGCGAAACAATGCTCCAAAATCCCTCTCGGTTGATTTGCTAGATGGTCGCTATCATTCCAAGGGTGAAAACAAACACGACACCTATGAAGTTCATGTGGCAGAAGCTCATTTGGAATATGATTTTATTTTTCTCAGTGTGCGTCATGGTTTTGTCAAAGAAGCCGTGGAAACCTTGCGAAAAAATAATATCAAAGGCACCCTCGTTTTCTTCTGCAATTTCTGGAATACACGAAAAGAGGTCCAAGAGTGGGCAGGAGATTACGACTATATTCTGGCTTTTCCGACAGCGGGCGGTCATATGCAGGAGGACCATTTGGATGGTGTCTTGTTCGACCATTTAATGCTAGAAGGTGAGCAAAAAGCAGATATTTCTAACTATGCTGATCTGACAGATTTATTGACTTCTGCAGATTTGAAGTGGGAAGTTCCTCATGATATGGTCGAGTGGATCTGGATTCACATGGCGATTAATGCGGGTGTTACTTCAACAGCTGCTCGTTCGGGAAAATTGGAAAACCCAGAACAGCTGGCTTTGAACTTGATGAATAGTTCTTCGGAATTATCACTCGCCATCAAGGCCATTCGAGAGGCTTTGAAAGTGGTAGAAGCGCGTGGAGTGAATTTGAAGCTTTACAAAGCCGAACTCTTACCATACAAAATTCCCGCATGGATAGCAGGCAAAGCCATGAAAATCATGTTTGCGAAAAATGAGCTGACACGAAAAATCATGACCTTACACAATGATAAACAGGATATTTTCTACTGTTGTCAAAGTGTCTATCAGACCGGTCAGGAGTTAGGTGTGGACATGCCCATTCTAGAAGCAAACATGAAGGGAATTTCGATTTAGGAGGCTTTATGATTCAACTCATCGTTAGTGCATTTGTTGAAAAAGATAAGACTGGGGCAGTCGTTGAAGTCTTGTATGCGAGTAGCAATCACGAAAAATTGAGAGCTAAGTATGAAGAGTTGGTTGCTCAATATCCTGAAAACTATTTAGCTATCTATGATTTGCCGATGGATACTGATTTGAATACACTCGATCACTATCCATCAGTGTGGATTGGGAAAGAAGAATTTGAATGAGCTAAGACTAAAATATTTGATAGATAGAAAGAGAGAGTGTGTATTCAAAAAGTAAATAGTAATGAGAGATAGAAAAAGGCTTATTATTGCAGAGATTGTCCTGAAACAAGATAGGAGAATTTTATATGACGGGTTTTTGGGAAGATTTGCGGGAAAGAATTATAGCAAATCAACAAGCTAAGCTAGATGATGCAGCATATAATGAGCGATTAGATAACATTGGAAAGGCTACAACAGCTCTTTTAGAAGCTGGAATTGACGAGGAAAGAACAAAGGCACTACTTCAAAAGCATTGGGATCTTCGTCCCAGTGAGGCCCAAGAGTTTATTGATTTTGTATATAAATATGTCCTAAAAACGAAAAAGGAAAAGTAGAATTGAGATTTCCTATGACATTATGATTAGAGACTTTATCACAGACTCAATTAGAATGTCATTATGTCATAGAAAAATTAAGTGTAAAGGAAGTGTTGATGCTAAGTTTTGTTAGGAGGTTCTTTGAAATTGAGTCAGTAAAAGAGGATGTGGTTGATTATCAAAGTAGATTCCTCAATTATAAAAATATAGTTGAGAAATCTAATACATCTGAAAGAATAGTAGTAGTTAAAAATCTCTTATCGATTATAATAGAGTATTTAAATTTTGATGAAGCTATTCAAACTATTGAAACAATTCATGATGCGCAAAATAATTCGTCAATTGAGACAATTTATAATATGCTTGCAGATAGAAATGATGTGATTACTGATGAAATAATTTGCGAAAAAATTCATCCGGATGATTTGAAGTTCTATCGTGATAAAACGATTAGAGAAGATGGCCCGATAAAAATAGCTATTAGAGAGTTTCCTATTTTATTGAATACTTGGAATTCTGATAGGATAATAAGAAATTTCAAAGACATAAATGATAATAATGTTTTTGATGGGGAACGTTACAGTAGTAATATAGAAAATCATTATATTTATCCTATGGATATTGTAGTTTGTAATGGAGCTAATCACTCACAATTTGCTGCGAGATTTCAACATGAAGGACAGACTGTTATAAAGGCTGTCTATAATTATTCAAATTTATATGAAAAGATATATTTTGATGGTTTAAATTATAGAAAGAAATTGGATGATTCAACTATTGCATTATCCTATGATAAAAAGATAATTTTCTATTCGGGAGTTATTTTTGAACTTGGAAGATATTTATTGGAAGCTGAGTACCATAGGTTTTAGAAATTTATAAGGATATTCAGCATTAGTCCCATACTCCCAATCTTTACATAGAAAAAAATAAAAAAGAAAGGAACAAGGGCACCGTATTCTTTAACTGAATACGGGCTACGGACTTCCTAATTGTAAACAAAGAAAGGAAATGGGCATCTAGTTTGCAGAACTGAACCCGGGCGGAAAGCTCGGAATTTAGATAAACCTCCTAGGACGCAAGCGTCCGTCGTTGGTTTCCTAAAATTCAGTCGCTTTCTAGTCGCCCTTGGTATCTTAAAAATGATCGAACGTTACTCTCGCCCAGAAATGGCGAACATTTGGACTGAAGAAAATAAATACCGTGCTTGGCTTGAGGTGGAAATCTTGGCTGACGAAGCATGGGCTGAGTTGGGGGAAATCCCTAAGGAAGATGTGGCTTTGATTCGTGAAAAAGCGGACTTTGACATCGACCGTATTTTGGAAATCGAGCAGCAAACTCGTCACGATGTGGTTGCCTTCACACGTGCGGTTTCTGAAACGCTTGGTGAAGAGCGTAAGTGGGTTCACTATGGTTTGACTTCTACTGACGTAGTAGATACTGCCTATGGTTACCTCTACAAACAAGCCAACGATATCATCCGCAAGGACCTTGAAAACTTCCTTAACATCATCGCTGACAAAGCGAAAGAACACAAGTTCACTATCATGATGGGTCGTACGCACGGTGTGCACGCTGAGCCTACAACTTTTGGTCTTAAATTGGCAACTTGGTACAGCGAAATGAAACGTAACATCGAGCGTTTCGAGCATGCTGCTGCTGGTGTGGAAGCTGGTAAGATTTCTGGTGCGGTTGGTAACTTTGCCAACATCCCACCATTCGTTGAAAAATACGTCTGCGACAAATTGGGTATCCGTGCTCAAGAAATCTCTACACAGGTCCTTCCTCGTGACCTTCATGCTGAGTATTTTGCAGTTCTTGCGAGCATCGCAACTTCTATTGAGCGTATGGCAACAGAGATTCGTGGTCTTCAAAAATCAGAACAACGTGAAGTGGAAGAGTTCTTTGCTAAAGGTCAAAAAGGATCTTCAGCAATGCCTCACAAACGTAACCCTATCGGTTCTGAAAACATGACAGGTCTTGCGCGTGTGATCCGTGGTCACATGGTAACAGCCTATGAAAATGTAGCCCTTTGGCACGAACGTGATATCTCACATTCATCAGCTGAGCGTATCATCGCACCAGACACAACAATCTTGATTGACTACATGCTCAATCGTTTCGGAAACATCGTTAAGAACTTGACAGTCTTCCCAGAAAACATGATTCGCAACATGAACTCTACATTTGGTCTTATCTTCAGCCAACGTGCTATGCTTACTTTGATTGAAAAAGGCATGACACGTGAGCAAGCTTACGATCTTGTTCAACCAAAGACTGCCCAATCATGGGATAACCAAGTAGACTTCAAGCCACTTCTTGAAGCAGATCCAGAAGTAACATCACGCCTCACTCAAGAAGAAATCGACGAAATCTTCAACCCAGTTTACTACACTAAACGTGTTGATGAAATCTTCGAACGCATCGGTTTGGGTGAGTAAAAATAATGAATGTAGATACTGTACTAGCTTGGTTGAATAATGTAATAAAAACCACACCGGATGGTATAATTCAATCATTAATTGTAGGTATTTTTATACTAGTTCTTAGGAAAACATTAATTAAACTACCACGGATAGGGCCAAGATTTTCTGAATGGATTAATAAATTATCACACTTTTTCAATAACAATTCATTAGAAATTTCTGAGGATACAAAAATAATTCCAACTCCTACATATATTCCGGGAGAGGACTTTCAACTTAAAAGAAAGAAAACTAAGCCTACTCAATATAACAAAAATATGAGCGATTCTGATTTTTGGGGGATGATTATCTTATCTCTAGTGCTTATTAGTGGTGCTGTTTATATGTTTATGAAGTATATAAATGAAATTTCGCTTGTTTTAAAATGGTATGGTTTAATTCCTCTGTTGTCTTCAATTATAATTTTGTTTTTTATTGCAATTAGTGGGCGTATTCAAAAATCTACATTAATTTATCTTTTTTATTCAATCCCTATATCTATACTTACGATTTATTATGGATTTAATTTATCAAAAATTTCTGAAGGAATGTCAGCTACTCTGATAAATAGCGAGTTTATTAGAAGTACGTATATAATATTGGGTCTATTAATTGCGGTAGCACAACAACTTTTAGTATATTTTATGATGTTAAGAAATTTGTTGATTTATTTTGCAAGAAAAATAAATGTCCCTAAATTTATAAAAAGGACTATATATAATACATCCTTTTTAGAGTCGCAAATTTTTTTAATTATAATGATTATTGTTTTTTCAGTACTATCTTACCTGATGACTTCGGGTATGTTGATTTTGTGGATTCAAAATTAGTCAAAATAAGATAATAGTAATTTAATAATCTAAAAAGGCATCTTCAGCCAACGTGCGATGCTTACTTTGATTGAAAAAGGCATGACTCGTGAGCAAGCTTATGACCTTGTACAACCAAAGACAGCCCAATCTTGGGATAACCAAGTAGACTTCAAACCACTTCTTGAAGCAGATCCAGAGGTAACTTCTCGCCTCACCCAAGAAGAAATCGACGAGATCTTCAACCCAGTTTACTACACTAAACGTGTTGATGAAATCTTCGAACGCATCGGTTTGGGTGACTAATTGAAGCAATACAGTAAAAAAGCAGGGCAGACCTGCTTTTTTTGATGGTGACATTTATGTCACTATTTTTGTTCTCTTTTCAGCCGTATAATAGAGTCATCGCTAGAAAACTGTCAGGAAGGAGAAGTTAGCCATCTTAAAAGGACGATTTAACTGTTTACCGGAACTTAGCCTCGTAATAGTAAGCATTGCTTATAATATCATCCGCATCATGAATGATCTTGGAAGTATCAAAGTCCCCTCTTGGTTTTTAGATATGGATATTCCTAGTGGATCCTTACTATTACTTATTTTGCTTATTATTTTAAAAAGTGACAAAAGATAATAATATCTTAAGCTACTTTTAAGTTTATTAAGATATATTATAACCATCCTAGTAAAGCAGCTAGCTTTTGTGAGCTAGAGGTAAACATAATTTTTTCATAACAAATCTCCCCGAAGAAAGTCTAGAAATCTAGGCTTTTTTCTTCTTTTTTGAGGTTTTATTAGGATATTTTAAGAAAACACTTGAAAACCCTTCCAAAACAAGGTAATATAGTTATATAAAGATTCTATTGGACAAGCGGTCACCTTGGAGGATTAGGAAGAAGAGGTTGGGAAGCCTGTACAATCGTATCTTTTCAGCGGTCTCTGGACTGTTGTGAAAATCCCTTTGGGGATTTTTTTCTGCGATTTAAGGTTTCTTTAAGGTAGGGAGGTTATACTTTAAGTCTCCTAAATAACTTTTACTGAACCTTGTTCAGTAAGTCTCGTTGGCTTACACTTTTTGTAGAACAACGAACTTTTCTTTTTCATAATCTCCAAAAGAGCTCAACACCATGTGTTGGGTTCTTTTTTTGGTCACTAAAAAACGCCCTTAGGCGTTTTAAATATGGCTTACATCTCGTCTGGAGCTTCAACACCGAGAAGGCGAAGGGCTTCTTTGAGGACTGTTGCTGTTGCGTAGCAAAGAGCCAAACGGCTGTCACGTTCTGGGCTTTCGTCCAAGATACGTGTATGGGCATAGTATTTGTTAAAGGCTTGAGCCAAGCTGATAGCAAATTTAGCAACGATAGATGGTTCAAAGTTATCTGATGCACGGTTGATGATACGTGGGAAGTCTTGGATGAGTTTGATGATTTCCCAGCTTTCAACGTCGTTTAGGCTGTATGTGGCATCTGCAGATGGTGTGAAGTCAGCCTTGCGCAAGATAGATTGGATACGAGCGTGTGCATACTGTACGTAAGGTCCAGTTTCCCCCTCGAAGGATACCATGGCATCAAGGTCGAAGTCATAACCATTCATGCGGTCTGTTTTAAGGTCGTAGAACTTGATAGCTCCGACACCAACAGCGTGGGCAACAGCTTCCTTGTTAGGCAAGTTTGGATTCTTAGCTTCGATTTGAGCTTGAGCACGGTTAACAGCTTCAGCGATAGTTGGCTCAAGTAAGATAACGTTACCCTTACGAGTTGACAATTTCTTACCGTTCTTAGTTACAAGACCAAAGGCAACGTGAGTCATATCGTCAGACCAGTCGTAGCCCATTTCTTTAAGAACAGCTTTCAACTGTTTGAAGTGAGCAGATTGTTCATTACCAACCACATAGATGGCTTTGGCAAAGTCGTAAGTACGTTTACGGTAGAGGGCAGCAGCCAAGTCACGTGTGATGTAGAGTGTTGCACCATCTGATTTTTTGATGAGGGCTGGGTGTTCGATACCGTATTTTTCAAGGTTAACCACTTGGGCACCTTGAGATTCTTGGAGAAGTCCTTTTTCTGTCAAGATGTCAACGACTTCGTCCATCTTATCATTGTAGAAGGCTTCACCGTTGTAGCTATCAAATGAAACACCAAGTTCATCATAGAGACGGTTGAATTCTACTAAGCTTTCGTCACGGAACCATTGCCAGAGGGCAGTTGCTTCCTCGTCACCAGCTTCCAATTTACGGAACCATTCACGAGCTTCTTCATCTACAGATGAGTCTTTTTCAGCTTCGGCATTGATACGCACATAAAGTTGAAGAAGTTCATTGATAGGGTTGGCTTTGACAGCTTCCTCGCTACCCCATTTCTTATAGGCAACAATCAGCATACCAAACTGTTTACCCCAGTCACCCAAGTGATTGATGCGGACTGGTTTGTAGCCTTGTTTAGCTACGATGTTGGCAAGAGCGTCAGCGATAACTGTTGAACGCAAGTGACCGATAGAGAAAGGTTTAGCGATGTTAGGGCTAGACATATCAAAGGCAATGTTACGTCCGTGACCGATGTTTTGGTCAGCGTAGTGGCTGCCTTGAGCGATGACTTGTCCAAGAACGTCCGCCGAGATTTTTGATTTATCAAGGAAGAAGTTGATGTAAGGACCAACAGCTTCAACTTTTTCAAAGTTTGAAGCATCAATTTTTTCAGCGATGTCTGCTGCAATCATTTGAGGGGCCTTGCGTAAGACTTTTGCCAATGAGAAGGCAGGGAAGGCAAGGTCCCCCATGTCAGCATTTTTAGGGGTTTCAAGCAGATTTTGAATGTTTTCTTGTTCCAATTCGGGAACAACTTTGGCAATCTCTGCTGCAATGAGTTCTTTAGTATTCATAGGCACTCCATTTCAAATCTTGTCATTCATACCTATTTTACCATTATTTTAGTTAATAGGGTAGAGACAAGAAAGTATCTCTCAAGAAGTATTTCATGAAAAAATACAAAAATTCTGTTATAATATGCAAGGAATATACATAAAAAGAGGAAAGATAATGAAGAGAGATCGTCAAGCTGTTATCAAACAGATGATTTCAAGAGATAAGATTGGGACACAAGAGGAAATTAAGCAACGCCTAGAGGCGGAAGGTATCACGGTTACACAGGCTACCTTGTCACGTGATTTGCGTGAGATTGGCCTGTTGAAGCTTCGTGATGAGGAAGGTAAACTTTACTATAGTTTGTCTGAGCATGTGCTTTCAAGTTTGGATCCTACGGTTAAGGACTATGTCAAATCAGTTTCCCGTGCCCAGTTTATGCTGGTTCTCCATACAGAATTGGGTGAAGCAGATGTTTTGGCTAACCTGATTGATAGTGACGGCAATCCTGAAATTTTAGGAACCGTTGCTGGCGCAGATACCCTATTGGTAATCTGTAAGGACGCAGTGGTTGCTGAAAGATTGGAAAGTGAGTTTCACTGATGAAGACTCCCCATCAGGATTTCCAAAAAGCCAAAGAAGAGTTAATCGACCTCCTCAAAAACCATGAGGCGGTTCTTGCTTTTCAAGAGGCTGAGAAAGCTATTGGACAGATCCCTCAGATTAGTTATCTGGCTGGACAGATGAAGGCCTATCAACAAGAAGCGGTGCTTTTTCAAAAAATTGAGAAACAACGTGCCTATGAGGAGGCAGGTGAGCAGGCAGATTTGATTCAGAATGAGTTGGAAAATTTGCCCATTGTTCAGGATTACCGTCAAAAGATGCAAGATGCCAGTGACTTGATTCAATATGTGACCAAGTCTATCGAAGAAAAGATTAACGAGGAGTTAAGACATGGCTAAGGAAAAAATATCTCCAGGAATGCAGCAGTATTTGGATATCAAGGAAAATTATCCAGATGCTTTTTTGCTGTTTCGGATGGGGGATTTTTACGAATTATTTTACGATGATGCCGTTAAGGCTGCTCAAATTTTGGAAATTAGCCTAACCAGTCGTAATAAGAACGCAGATAAACCCATTCCTATGGCAGGTGTTCCTTATCATTCGGCTCAAGCCTATATCGATGTCTTGGTTGAGATGGGCTACAAAGTAGCCATTGCTGAGCAGATGGAGGACCCTAAACAGGCTGTTGGCGTGGTTAAGCGTGAGGTAGTTCAGGTTATCACGCCAGGGACAGTGGTTGACAGCTCTAAACCTGATAATGCCAACAATTTCTTAGTAGCCATTGACAAGGTTGGAAGTCGATTCGGCCTGGCCTATATGGATGTATCAACGGGTGAATTTTTTGCGACAGAGTTGGATGATTTCAGTTCAGTTTGTAGTGAAATTCAGAACCTTAAGGCACGTGAAGTAGTGGTTGGTTATGATTTACCTGAAGCTGACGAACAAATTTTGGTGAAGCAACTCACCCTTCTACTTTCCAAGGAAACAGAGGTTTACGATGATGTCCACTTGATTGACACTAGCTTGACAGATTTGGAAAGCAGTGTGGCGGGTAAACTTCTCCAGTATGTGCACCGTACTCAGATGCGTGAGCTTAGTCATTTACAAAAGGCTCAGCACTATGAGATTAAGGATTACTTGCAGATGTCCTATGCGACCAAGTCAAGTTTGGATTTACTAGAAAATGCTAGAACGGGCAAGAAACACGGTTCCCTTTTCTGGCTCTTGGATGAAACCAAGACAGCTATGGGAATGCGTCTCTTGCGAACTTGGATTGATCGTCCTTTAGTGAATCAAGCCACTATCACCGAGCGTCAGAATATTATCCAAGTTTTCTTGGACAATTTCTTCGAGCGTAGTGACTTGACTGAGAGTCTAAAAGGTGTTTACGATATTGAGCGCCTGGCCAGTCGTGTTTCCTTTGGCAAGGCTAATCCAAAAGATTTGATTCAGCTAGGTCATACTTTGGCTCAAGTACCGGTGATTAAGGCGATTTTGGAGTCTTTTAATGACGATGCCTTGTCACGTCTTTTACAAGAGTTAGATGCTCTGCCAGAATTAGAGAGTTTGATTCGGTCGGCTATTGATTCTGATGCCCCTGCAACCATTACAGAAGGTGGCATTATCCGTGCTGGTTTTGATGAGACCTTGGACAAGTATCGCAAGGTGATGAGTGAGGGAACGTCATGGATAGCGGATATCGAAGCCAAGGAACGTGAAGCGTCTGGTATTACAACACTAAAGATTGATTATAACCGTAAAGATGGTTATTACTTCCATGTGACCAACTCTAACCTTAGCTTGGTTCCTGACCATTTCTTCCGCAAGGCAACCCTGAAAAATTCAGAGCGCTATGGAACCGCTGAGTTGGCTAAGATTGAAGGTGAAATGCTTGAGGCACGTGAAAAGTCATCAACGCTCGAATATGATATTTTCATGCGTGTCCGTGAGCAGGTTGAACGCTATATTGACCGTTTGCAATCTTTGGCTAAGGCCATTGCGACAGTCGATGTTCTTCAGAGCTTGGCAGTTACAGCAGAGACTAATCATTATGTTCGTCCTGTGTTCAATGATGAGCATCGTATTGTTATTGATCAAGGTCGTCATGCGGTGGTTGAGAAGGTTATGGGCGTTCAGGAATACATTCCAAACACGATTACCTTTGACAGTCATACCAATGTTCAGCTCATCACAGGGCCAAATATGAGTGGTAAATCTACCTATATGCGTCAGTTGGCTTTGTCAGTCGTTATGGCTCAGATGGGGGCTTACGTGCCAGCAGATAGTATTGATTTGCCAGTTTTTGACGCTATCTATACACGTATTGGTGCTGCAGATGATCTGATTTCAGGTCAGTCGACCTTCATGGTTGAGATGATGGAGGCTAATCAGGCCATTAAGCGGGCGACACCTAATTCCTTGATTATTTTTGATGAGTTAGGACGTGGGACAGCCACCTATGACGGTATGGCTCTGGCCCAGTCTATCATTGAGTTTATTCATGACAAGGTTGGGGCTAAAACCATGTTTGCTACCCATTATCATGAGTTGACAGCCCTGTCAAATACTTTGACACACCTTGTCAACGTTCATGTGGCGACACTTGAAAAGGACGGAGAGGTGACTTTCCTTCACAAGATTGTCGATGGCCCAGCCGATAAATCTTATGGTATTCATGTAGCTAAGATTGCAGGTTTACCAGCAGATTTACTGGAACGTGCTGACACCATCTTGACACAATTGGAGGGCGAGACAGTTACCATCCAACCTCAGGAAAAGGTATCGCCTCAAGAGAAGCCTGCCACTGAAACGCATGTCAACGAGCAAATCTCTCTCTTTGATGATTTTACTGAAAATCCAGTTCTTCAAGAGTTACGTGATTTGGACATTTACAATATGACACCGATGCAGGTCATGATGGCTGTAGCAGATTTAAAACAGAAACTATAAAAGAAGCTTGTCAATTGACAGGCTTCTTGTCTTTTATAGGTGTTTCAATTCTTGGTTGAGTTGTTCAATATCCTTTTTCATTTTCCAATAAGAGAAGACCCAAACGAGGAGATAGATAAGGCTGAATTCAATGACTAGCTCCAAGTAGAAAGTTAAACGTAGAGGGAACCATCCGCTGAGGGTAGCTAGTGGAATGAAACCTAGACAGGTCAAGGCGTAGTGAGTGAGGGTTGCACGAAGTAAACTCCACTCAGCCTTACGGAAAATATAACTAGCGACTTCAAAGAGGATACCGATAGCAAACCAAGTGATGAGGCAGTAGGCCAATACCATAGATCCGTGAACCTGATGTGACGTCATCCATTGTCCAATGGCTGAGTGAGGATTTAGAGGCATGTAGCTTGGTGCCCAGATAAGAGACATAATCATGGATACGGCAAGTCCGATAAGGATGCCCTTTGTGCCTGATTTAAAAAGTTGCTTTTTCATTGTAAATTCTCCTTTATTGCTTTGAGGTAACGGCGTGATGAGTAGGTGATTTCCTTGTTTTTAAGGTGAATTTCAACGAGGCCGTTAGGGGTAATGTTGAAGCGTTCAATTTCTTTGAGGTTGACAATCTCTGATTGTGAGATTTTGATAAAGTAAGATGGCAGTTTTTCTAAAACTTGATAGAGACGTAAGCCTAAGTGGTACTCTCCTTGAATAGTTTCAGCTAGAACTTGACGATTTTCGATGTAAATTCTGGAAATAGCATTAGACTCGATGAGATAGGTTTCGCCATCCTTTTTTCCTTTGAGTCGTTGGTTATCATCCAAAGATTCGACAAACTCGACAACTTGCTGAATCTTGGGCGTTCGACTAGGTGCTTGAATCTGCAACATTTCTTCTTGGAATACCGAGTCAATCTGAACTTTTATTTTCATAACTATCCTTTCTTATTGGTAATTGAGGAGGCCTCCTCCCTTTCACACCTTTATTAAACACTATTTACTAGTCCACAGCAATAGCGTTTGTCTATGTGGTTCTATATGGTGTCTAAGTGGTTGAAAATATTTTCGAAAACCCCTATACTTAATGAAAACGTACTGACGAGGTAATCACATGAAATCTATAATGAAATGGCTAGCAGGAATTTTTCTTGCCTGCAGTCTGATTTTGAGCTTTTTTACACCTTTTGAAAAGGCACTAACACTGAACTTGCTTTTGCTTTATTTCTTTGTTAAGCAGTTTATGGATTCGACAAGTTCACCCAAAACCTACCAATGGATTTTCCAAGTCATCTACCTCTTGATTTTTTCTGTGCTCATTTGGTTCAACCTTCGTCATGGGGATATGATTGTTATAGCCACAGCCTTATCTTGGCTAACAGTTGTGTGTGAGTTATGGCTTTATAGGAAGCATTAGTAACAGTTAGAAACAATGATCTCTCAACCTTTTAGAAGGGAAAATAATAATTATGCCAAAAATCATCGAATTACCTGAGGTGTTAGCCAACCAGATTGCTGCTGGTGAGGTCGTAGAGCGCCCAGCCAGTGTTGTCAAAGAGTTGGTGGAAAATGCTATTGATGCAGGCAGCACCCAGATTACCATTGAAGTTGAAGAATCAGGCCTCTCAAAAATTCAAATCACAGACAATGGTGAAGGAATGGCTCAAGCTGATGTGGCCATGAGTTTGCGCCGTCATGCAACGAGTAAAATCAAAAATCAAGGAGATCTCTTTCGTATTCGAACCCTTGGTTTTCGAGGTGAGGCCCTACCATCAATAGCTTCTATCAGCCACCTAACTATTGTGACAGCAGCGGATGGAGAAGCCTATGGGACTAAACTGGTTGCTAAAGGTGGAGAAATTGAGAGTCAGGATCCTATTTCAACACCGGTTGGAACAAAGATTACCGTTGAAAATCTGTTTTATAACACCCCAGCTCGTCTCAAGTATATGAAGAGTTTACAGGCTGAGTTGGCTCATATTGTCGATGTTGTCAATCGTCTGAGTCTAGCTCATCCCGAGGTTGCCTTTACCTTGCTTAATGATGGTCGTCAGTTGACACAGACATCAGGTACTGGAGACCTCCGTCAAGCTATTGCTGGTATTTATGGTTTGACAACGGCTAAAAAAATGGTGGAGATTTCAAATTCTGACCTTGATTTTGAAGTTTCTGGATATGTTAGTCTCCCTGAGTTGACCCGTGCAAATCGTAACTACATCACGATTCTCATTAACGGACGTTATATTAAAAACTTCCTGCTTAACCGTGCTATTTTTGATGGTTATGGTTCTAAACTCATGGTAGGACGCTTCCCTATTGCAGTTATTGATATTCAGATTGATCCCTACTTGGCCGATGTCAATGTTCACCCAACCAAGCAGGAAGTACGTATTTCTAAAGAAAAAGAGCTCATGGCCCTTATCAGCTCTGCCATTGCTCAAAGCCTTAGAGAGCAGGATTTGATTCCTGATGCCCTTGAAAATCTAGCCAAGTCTAGTACCAGAGGTGCAGCTAAGCCAGTTCAAACCAGTCTTCCACTCAAACAAACCAATCTTTACTATGATAGCAGTCGTAATGATTTCTTTGTCAAACCAGAGACAGTCCAAGAAGATATCAAACCTCTTGTATCAGAGTCAGAGTCTCCAGTTTCATCGGTAGAAAATAAACCGCAACCTTCTGTTAAACAGGCACAACGTTCAGTAGATGAAGGTGATAGCGAACACGAAAAACTTGATTATAAAAACAAGTCGAAAATGAAGCGCATGCTTGAAAATCTGGATAATGAGGAAACATCAACCTTCCCTGAATTAGAGTTTTTTGGTCAAATGCATGGAACCTATCTCTTTGCGCAAGGACAAGGCGGACTTTACATCATTGACCAGCATGCTGCTCAAGAACGTGTCAAGTATGAGTACTATCGTGAAAAGATTGGTGAGGTTGACAGCAGTTTACAACAGCTTTTGGTTCCTTATCTCTTTGAATTTTCAGGTTCAGATTACATTAGTTTACAAGAAAAAATGTCCCTTCTTAACCAGGTTGGTATCTATTTAGAACCTTATGGGAACAACACTTTCATTCTTCGTGAACATCCTATCTGGATGAAGGAAGAAGAGATTGAATCAGCGGTCTATGAAATGTGTGACATGCTTCTTTTGACGAATGAAGTGTCTGTTAAGACCTACCGTGCTGAGTTGGCCATCATGATGAGTTGTAAACGTTCAATCAAGGCCAATCATGCTCTTGATGATTACTCTGCGCGTGACCTCCTAGTACAGCTTGCACAGTGTAAAAATCCCTACAATTGCCCTCACGGACGTCCAGTACTTGTCAACTTTACCAAGTCTGATATGGAAAAAATGTTCCGTCGTATCCAAGAAAATCATACAAGCCTACGTGACCTAGGAAAGTATTAAAATTTTTTTTGGTCTTGCTTTACGAATAGGAATGTTAGATTTATAATAGTGGTGAAGAAAAGGAATCTTCTAATGTTTTAGCGGATCATTGTAGGATGATTGCCTGATTTTTAAGTTAGGAGGTAGAGTGATGAGACACCTAACAAAAACTAATAAACACTTTTTACTTGTTGGCTTAACATTTTTAGCGACTAGCTTGATTTTCTATATTTTGGCCTGGTTAGGTCAACCAAGTTTGGAGAATACTCTAGTAAATGTTTCTAGCATTGCCTTTACTTTAGGTCTTGTAACATATATTCTATTAGGTCTAAAGATGATTACAGATACTTTAAAGACGAGTAGTCATCCTTAAAATAGAGCAAACAGAATCCACTTTCGAGTGGATTTTTTGTTACAATAGTACAGCAGTGCTTGAGATGACAAATAAACATTCAAGACAATTATCTTACGAGTATAAAATGATAAAGCAAACCATTGAAGAAACGAACGAGAAAGGAAATCACACGCTATGTATGATTATATCAAGGGAACTCTAGTGAAAATTACCGCCAAGTATATTGTTATAGAAGCAAACGGCTTAGGTTATATTGTCACTGTGGCGAATCCATATAGTTTTTCTGACCAAATGAATCAGACTATCCAAGTCTATCTTCATCAAGTTATTAGAGATGATGCCCACCTTCTTTTTGGTTTCCATACTGAAGATGAAAAAGAGGTCTTCCTTAAGCTTATTTCAGTTTCTGGAATAGGTCCGACGACTGCCCTAGCCATTGTTGCTGTAGATGATAATCAAGGCTTGGTTGCTGCTGTTGATAATAGTGACATCAAGTACTTGATGAAGTTTCCAAAGATTGGTAAAAAGACAGCTCAGCAAATGGTTTTGGACTTGGCAGGGAAATTTGCAGAGTTACCAACAGAAACGACCAAGACGACACCAAGTCAACCTGAAGGGAATCATCAATTGGATGAGGCTATGGAAGCCTTGATTGCTCTTGGTTATAAAGCCACAGAACTTAAGAAAATCAAGGCCTTCTTCGAAGGAACTAATGAAACGGCAGAGCAATACATTAAATCGGCTCTTAAAATGTTGATGAAATGAGGTAAGCAATGGTCAATCGTTGTCGTTGGGTTCCAACAAACAATAAATTATATTGTGATTATCATGACAAGGAGTGGGGAAAGCCTATTGGTGACGACCAAAAACTTTTTGAGCTGCTTTGCTTAGAAAGTTATCAGTCAGGGCTTTCTTGGTTAACCGTTTTAAATAAAAGACAGGCCTTTAATCGTGTTTTTCATGACTATAATATTGAGCGTGTTGCCCAGTTTAGCCTAAGTGAACTTGAAGATGCGCTTCAAAATCCAGACATCATTAGGCACAAACTTAAGCTAGAAGCAACCGTAAATAATGCCAAACAAGTACTAAAAATCCAAGATGAATTTGGCTCCCTGTCCCATTATTTTTGGCATTTCTTTGACGGAAAGCCCTTGATAAATAATGTACCCACATATAAGGACGTCCCATCATCAACTGCTTTATCCCAACAGATTGCCAACAATCTAAAAAAGAGAGGGTTCAAATTTTTAGGACCGACAACTATATATTCATTTTTACAAGCCGCAGGATTTGTGAATGATCATGAAAATAACTGTGACTTCAAATAAATGAGTGGATTTGATTGACAAGACGAGCAAAACATGTTAGTTTATAAACGAACATGTTTTTGAGATTATTTTACGAATAGTAATATAGGTGAACCAATGAAAGCTGAATTGATTGCAGTAGGAACTGAAATCCTAACCGGGCAGATCACCAATACCAATGCCCAATTTTTATCTGAGAAACTAGCTGAACTAGGAATTGACGTGTATTTTCACACAGCAGTAGGAGACAATGAAAGCCGCCTACTTTCAGTTCTTGATCAAGCCAGTCAGCGTAGTGATTTAGTCATACTTTGTGGTGGACTTGGCCCTACTGAGGACGACCTAACCAAGCAAACCCTGGCTAAATTTTTAGGAAAAGAACTCGTTTTTGATGAGGAGGCTAGTAAAAAACTGGATAGTTTCTTTGCTACTCGTCCTAAACACACACGAACGCCTAATAATGAACGTCAAGCACAAATTGTTGAGGGGGCTATTCCCTTGCAAAACCCGACAGGTCTTGCAGTTGGAGGGATTATTACTGCTCAAGGGGTGACCTATGTAGTCTTACCTGGTCCACCAAGTGAACTCAAACCTATGGTGAATCAAGAACTTATTCCAGCTCTTACTGAGAATCACTCAAGTCTTTATTCGAGAGTCCTAAGATTCTTTGGCGTTGGAGAAAGTCAATTAGTGACTATTCTGAAAGAGTTTATTGTTAACCAAACAGATCCAACCATAGCTCCATACGCTAAAGTGGGGGAAGTAACACTTCGCTTGTCAACGAAGGCTTCTTCGCAAGAAGAAGCAGATCAAAAACTAGATGTTTTAGAAAAACAAATTCGTTCGACTAAAACTCTAGATGGCAAATCCTTATCTGATTTCATTTATGGATATGGAGAGTCTAATAGTTTAGCCTTTGAAGCTTTTCGTTTGCTTAAGCACCATGGCAAGACCATCACTGCAGCTGAAAGCCTAACAGCAGGTTTATTTCAGGCTACTATTGCTGATTTTTCAGGAGCCTCACAAGTATTTAAAGGTGGCTTTGTTACTTACAGCATTGAAGAAAAAGCTAAAATGTTGGGTATTCCTTTGTCGCAACTAGAAGAACATGGTGTTGTCAGTCATTTTACTGCAGAAAAAATGGCTGAAGGTGCTCGAGCTAAAACAGATAGCGATTATGGAATTGCACTTACCGGTGTAGCTGGACCAGATTCCTTAGAAGGACACCCAGCAGGTACGGTATTTATTGGTATTGCTGATAGGAATCAAGTAAGGTCAATCAAGGTTGTTATAGGTGGAAGAAGTCGTTCTGATGTTAGATATATTAGTACCCTCTATGCCTTTAACCTAGTTCGCCAAGCTTTATTACAAGAAGACATAATTTAAGTTTGTCTTTAACGATAGAAAGAAGAGGAAAATAAGTGGCTAAGAAAACAAAGAAAACAGAAGAAATTACAAAGAAATTTGGAGATGAGCGTCGTAAAGCACTTGACGATGCTTTGAAGAATATTGAAAAAGATTTTGGTAAGGGTGCGGTTATGCGTCTTGGTGAGCGTGCAGAGCAGAAAGTTCAAGTTATGAGCTCAGGCTCGCTAGCTTTGGATATTGCTCTTGGTGCAGGTGGTTATCCTAAAGGTCGTATTATCGAAATTTACGGACCAGAATCATCAGGTAAAACAACTGTAGCCCTCCATGCTGTTGCTCAGACACAAAAAGAAGGCGGAATTGCTGCCTTTATCGATGCAGAGCATGCCCTTGACCCTGCTTATGCGGCAGCCCTAGGTGTTAATATTGATGAGCTTCTTTTGTCACAACCTGATTCAGGTGAACAAGGTCTCGAAATTGCTGGTAAGCTGATTGACTCTGGTGCAGTTGATTTGGTTGTTGTTGACTCAGTTGCAGCCTTGGTACCTCGAGCAGAAATTGATGGAGATATTGGTGACAGCCATGTCGGACTTCAAGCGCGTATGATGAGTCAAGCCATGCGTAAGCTTTCTGCTTCTATCAATAAAACAAAAACAATTGCTATCTTCATTAACCAATTGCGTGAAAAAGTTGGCATTATGTTTGGTAATCCAGAAACAACCCCTGGTGGACGTGCTCTAAAATTCTATGCATCAGTACGTCTTGATGTACGTGGAAATACGCAAATCAAAGGGACTGGTGATAAAAAAGACCAAAATGTTGGTAAGGAAACTAAAATTAAGGTTGTCAAAAACAAGGTTGCTCCACCATTTAAAGAAGCCTTTGTTGAAATTATGTATGGTGAAGGGATTTCCCAAACAGGTGAGCTTGTAAAAATCGCTAGTGACTTAGGCATTATTCAAAAAGCTGGAGCATGGTTCTCATATAATGGTGAGAAGATTGGTCAAGGGTCTGAAAATGCTAAAAAATATTTGGCAGATCATCCAGATATTTTTGAAGAAATTGATCATAAAGTACGTGTACACTATGGTTTAATTGAACCAGATGAAGAGGATATTGTTGAAGAAGCACAAGTTGAAGAAACATCTGATGAACTTGTTTTAGACCTCGATTCAACCATTGAAATTGAGGAATAAGTGTAAAAGAGCCGACGAGCTCTTTTTTCTTTGTTTTAATTCTAAATAAAAAAGGTCTATGATAATTGAAAAAGTCCCAAAGATTCAAAATAGGTCGCTAGACCGATTTCTTAAATCAAGGACAGTGATAAGATAATAGTATCATGTGACAGAAAGAGAGAATTAACATGATTAAGATTTATACAATCTCAAGTTGTACAAGTTGTAAAAAAGCAAAGACATGGTTGAACAACCATCAACTTCCTTATAAAGAACAAAACCTTGGTAAAGAACCACTTACAAAAGAAGAAATCTTAAACATCCTATCAAAAACAGAGAATGGTGTTGAAAGTATTGTTTCATCAAAAAATCGCTATGCTAAAGCTCTAAATTGTGATATCGACGAGCTCAGTGTCAGTGAGGTGATTGATTTGATTCAAGAAAACCCAAGAATCTTGAAGAGCCCAATCTTAATTGATGATAAGAGATTGCAAGTGGGTTATAAAGAAGATGATATCCGTGCTTTCTTACCACGTTCAATACGAAATGTCGAAAACTCACAAGCACGCATGCGCGCAGCTCTATAAAAAGTAAAAAAGGAGATTCTTGCGATCTTCTTTTTACGTTTACTCTGGCATAGAAAATAAGTATTGACATTAGTTCACAAACTTGATAGACTAATAAAGTCTTAAGGAAATGTCCAGTAACAAAAAGTTTGAAAAAACTTTAAAAAAGTTATTGACAAGACAAGCTAGAGATGATATTATAAATAAGCTGTTTCGCGAGAGACAGCGGACACGAGAAGTGAAAAAACTTCAAAAAAAGTGTTGACAAGACATTCTAGATTTGCTAGAATACAGAAGTTGTCTTAAGAGAGACAAAGACCTTTGAGAACTGAATAAGAAACCAAGTGCAGGGTTATAGAAGAAATTATAACCTGTCAATTTACAAGAATAAATCGTCAGACGACGGTAATGAGTTAACGCTCGAACAATTATTAAATTTTTTAATGAGAGTTTGATCCTGGCTCAGGACGAACGCTGGCGGCGTGCCTAATACATGCAAGTAGAACGCTGAAGAGAGGAGCTTGCTCTTCTTGGATGAGTTGCGAACGGGTGAGTAACGCGTAGGTAACCTGCCTTGTAGCGGGGGATAACTATTGGAAACGATAGCTAATACCGCATAACAATGGATGACCCATGTCATTTATTTGAAAGGGGCAAATGCTCCACTACAAGATGGACCTGCGTTGTATTAGCTAGTAGGTGAGGTAACGGCTCACCTAGGCGACGATACATAGCCGACCTGAGAGGGTGATCGGCCACACTGGGACTGAGACACGGCCCAGACTCCTACGGGAGGCAGCAGTAGGGAATCTTCGGCAATGGGGGCAACCCTGACCGAGCAACGCCGCGTGAGTGAAGAAGGTTTTCGGATCGTAAAGCTCTGTTGTAAGTCAAGAACGAGTGTGAGAGTGGAAAGTTCACACTGTGACGGTAGCTTACCAGAAAGGGACGGCTAACTACGTGCCAGCAGCCGCGGTAATACGTAGGTCCCGAGCGTTGTCCGGATTTATTGGGCGTAAAGCGAGCGCAGGCGGTTTGATAAGTCTGAAGTTAAAGGCTGTGGCTCAACCATAGTTCGCTTTGGAAACTGTCAAACTTGAGTGCAGAAGGGGAGAGTGGAATTCCATGTGTAGCGGTGAAATGCGTAGATATATGGAGGAACACCGGTGGCGAAAGCGGCTCTCTGGTCTGTAACTGACGCTGAGGCTCGAAAGCGTGGGGAGCGAACAGGATTAGATACCCTGGTAGTCCACGCCGTAAACGATGAGTGCTAGGTGTTGGATCCTTTCCGGGATTCAGTGCCGCAGCTAACGCATTAAGCACTCCGCCTGGGGAGTACGACCGCAAGGTTGAAACTCAAAGGAATTGACGGGGGCCCGCACAAGCGGTGGAGCATGTGGTTTAATTCGAAGCAACGCGAAGAACCTTACCAGGTCTTGACATCCCGATGCTATTTCTAGAGATAGAAAGTTACTTCGGTACATCGGTGACAGGTGGTGCATGGTTGTCGTCAGCTCGTGTCGTGAGATGTTGGGTTAAGTCCCGCAACGAGCGCAACCCCTATTGTTAGTTGCCATCATTCAGTTGGGCACTCTAGCGAGACTGCCGGTAATAAACCGGAGGAAGGTGGGGATGACGTCAAATCATCATGCCCCTTATGACCTGGGCTACACACGTGCTACAATGGTTGGTACAACGAGTTGCGAGTCGGTGACGGCAAGCTAATCTCTTAAAGCCAATCTCAGTTCGGATTGTAGGCTGCAACTCGCCTACATGAAGTCGGAATCGCTAGTAATCGCGGATCAGCACGCCGCGGTGAATACGTTCCCGGGCCTTGTACACACCGCCCGTCACACCACGAGAGTTTGTAACACCCGAAGTCGGTGAGGTAACCTTTTGGAGCCAGCCGCCTAAGGTGGGATAGATGATTGGGGTGAAGTCGTAACAAGGTAGCCGTATCGGAA